>JAJRTM010000187.1 GCA_024278285.1 Planctomycetota bacterium | reverse complement strand
CGGCGGGCGAAGCCAACTTGTCGGGCAACGTTCCTCCCGGGTGTCGTCTCATCAAATCAAAAGTCTGGACCAGCCGCGCCGTTCGCCTTTTGTCTCCCAGTTGAGCGTGACCAAACAGAGATTGTCCAGGACTCAGGTCCGTTTTGCAGTCAGCCGTTTTGCATCCAGTAGCCATCACCAAAACCTCCATGCGAGAACAAAAATAAGGGAGCAGTGATTTCATCCTACGAGCCTGCCTTATTGATGCAAGAAGATATTTTACAATGCAAAATCAACAATGCTCTTTGAATTAACGATGCTCCTTCCCACCAAACAAGTTACGCTCAGGCAGGCTGGCAAAATGAAAATAATATTTGTAATATCTGCCAATGACTTAGGGTAAAACTTAAGGAGGTGGCCCCCCCTATTTGATGCGGTGGTCCGCAATAGCGGACCCGACATCAGGGCTGAATAGTGACAACAATTCGGAAATTATTGAATTTCCTTCAGAATGAGCGTCCCCTTTCTCAAACGATTCTCGCTTAGTGGAGTAGTGAATGACCAAACGAATTCACTACTGAAAAACTAAAATAATGGAGAATGAGATGAAAAACGCTCTTATTTGTACCGCCGCTGTTCTGGGACTGGTTATTGTTGGTTCTGCTAATGCAAATGCTGGAGTTAACAGTAACGCGAGGCACTACAGCTACAGCAACTTTACCCCAGGCCATTCCAATTCCTATTATGGTGGTGGTCACCGAAGTAATTACTCTTACGGAAACACTCACGCTGGAAACGGGTATTACAACTCTGGCTATGGTCACGGTAACAACTATGGCTACGGTCACCAGAACCGAGGACAGACACCGAGACACGGTTACTCAGGAACTTCTATTCATTTTAATGGCAACTCTGTCGGCCTGCACAGGACAGCTCGATACGGTCATTAATCTTTGGTAAATCGTGTCCCTTCTATTATTGCCACCGTTTTATCGATGTGATAAAACGGTGGCATTTTTTATGACAATCGGGCCGTTGCATTGGTCGAGCCGGGGATGAGTTGCTACGAGCTTTCCGATAAAGCCTGGTTTGTTTCGATCTCTTTTTTCTTCCCTCGCTCGCCGAGAGATCGGAAGATGACGAAGAAGGTGGGGACGAACAGCAGGGAAAAGAGAGTCGCTGCACACATTCCGCCAACGACTGCATTGCCCACCGCCTGCCGGCTTGCGGCTCCTGCGCCACTGGCAATTAACAAGGGGAGAAATCCGAGAATGGAAGAAATTGCGGTCATTTGGATGGCACGAAAACGTAGACGAGCGGCGTTGATGGCTGCTTCTTGAATTGTCTTGCCTTCTTCCCGCTGCTCGCTGGCAAATTCAACAATCAGAATGGCATTCTTACTGGCAAGCGCCACTAATAGTACAATGCCGATTTGTGTGTAAGTGTTGTTATCCATCCCGGAAATTAACAGTGCAATCACGACCCCCAGTACCGCTAAGGGCACAACCGCGATCACAGCCGCGGGCATCGTCCAGCTTTCATATTGAGCCGAAAGGACAAGGAAGACAAAAACAATCGCGATGGCAAAAATTCCATAAGGAGACCCGGCTGCTTTTTCCTGATAAGACATTCCGGTCCATTCAAATCCCATTGAAGCAGGCAGGTTTGTCTTGGCCATCTGCTCCATCAGTTGCAACGCATCGCCAGAACTTTTGCCCGCAGCAGCCTCTCCGTTGATCGAAGCAGTTGGGTAAAGATTGTATCGTAAAATAGATTGAGGCCCGAGCGAATGACCTACTGAAGTGAACGTTCCCATCGGAATCATATCACCTTTCAGGTTTCGCACATTCAGTTGCATAATATCATCAGCCGAAACGCGGTATTGATGATCTGCCTGCACGCGAACCTGATACGTTCGCCCAAACGCGTTAAAATCGTTGACATAAGAAGAACCGAGATACGCCTGCAAAGTTCCAAAAACATCGTTCAACGGAATGTCCATTGTCTTCACTTTTGTTCGATCAATATCTGCAAATAGTTGCGGTACATTGGCGCGAAATGTTGTCGAAAGTGCAGTCAATCCGGATTGGCTGTTTCCAGCAGCAATCATCTCATTGGTAACCGCCCCTAACTCTTCCAGACCGACACTGCCCCGATCTTGTATTTGCATTTGAAATCCACCGGCGTTGCCCAGTCCATCAATCGGGGGCGGAATAAAGGCAATCGCGACTGCAGATTGTATTTGCGAAAGATTCTTTCTTAAATGTTTGACAATCGCATCTTGTTGTTCCTCTGGTTTTGTCCGCTTATCCCACGGCTTGTAAATGACAATTGCCATTGCTGAATTCGAAGAACTGGTTGAACTTAATATCGAATATCCGCTGATTGTCAACCAGTCTTCCACGCCGGGGGTGTTGCTGATCACTTCATCGACCTGCTCCATCACATCGTTGGTTCTTTCCAGAGAAGCAGCATCGGGAAGTTGCACATTCAAAAAGCAGTATCCCTGATCTTCGGTTGGCAAAAATCCTGTGGGCAACGAACCGAAACCCCAGCCTGTCAGAAAGACTAATCCGAAAAACAGAACCAGAACCATGAAGACGCGCCGAACAAACAGACGAACAATCGAAGAATATGCTTCCGTTAATGAGTCGAACAATCGATTGAATCCGCGAAAGAAGAAATTCTTTTTCTTTGCAGAAGGTCGCATTAAAATCGCACATAAAGCCGGGCTTAAAGTCAACGCGTTAATCGTACTGATGACGACCGCCCCCGAAATGGTCAACGCGAATTGTCGATACAATTGCCCGGTAATGCCTCCCATAAACGCGGTTGGCACAAACACGGCGAGCAGCACCAATGTTGTTGCAATCACCGGCGCGGTTACTTCTTCCATCGCTTTGATCGCTGCTGCACGGGAACTCAAACCTGCATCGATATGTCGAGCCGTATTTTCGACAACAACAATCGCATCGTCCACTACAATACCAATCGCTAAAACGACGCCGAACAGCGTAATCATGTTGATGGAAAAACCGATTCCCGACATGACTGCAAACGTACCAATCAGCGAAACAGGTATCGCTGCACAGGGAACCAAAGTCGTTCGCCAGTCTTGTAGAAAAATGAAAATGACCAGCACAACCAGGCCAATCGCTTGAAATAGCGTTGTATAAACTTCTTCAATCGATGCGGTCACAAATGCAGTCGAATCGAACGGAATGCTGTATTCAACCCCTTCAGGAAATGTTTTGCTCAGTTCCTCCATTTTTGCCCTGATCCCATCAGCAACTTCCAACGCATTGGCTCCGGGCAACTGATAGATCGAAATCGAAGTACTCGGCTTTCCTTTGAATTTCGACGCATATTTGTATTCTTTGGCTCCCAGTTCAACACGTGCAACATCTTTGATTCTCGTCAAACGCCCTCCCTCAGCCGTTTTGATAATCAAGTCTTCAAACTGTTTGATATCTGCCAGTCGTCCGAGTGTATTGACGGTGAATTCAAATGCGGTCCCTTTGGGAGCAGGCGGCTGTCCGATTCGCCCCGCAGCAACTTGCACGTTTTGTTCTTGAATTGTGCGAACAACATCTTGCGTGGTGACATCGCGAGCTTTCAACTTTCTGGGATCGAGCCAGACCCGCATGCTGTAATCAGCTGCCCCGAAGATTGTCACTTCCCCAACACCATTGATTCGCCCCAGTTCGTCTTTGAGCCGAATCGTTGCAAAGTTGCTTAAATAAAGAGAATCGAACTCAGACTTTTCAGATGTCAACGCGATGAATTGCAAGATCGATGTCGATTTCTTCTTTGTCGTAATCCCCTGCCTTCTTGCGTCTTCAGGAAGTTTGGGCTCTGCAATCGCAACGCGGTTTTGTACCAGAACGGTTGCCATGTCTAAATCGACACCAATATCGAATGTTACCGTCAAAGAATATGTCCCATCATCTGCGCTGATGGACGACATATACAGCATCCCTTCAACGCCATTGACTTCCTGTTCAATCGGAGCAGCGACCGTTTCTGCAATTACTTTCGCATTCGCCCCTGGATACACAGCAGTAACAACTACAGTTGGCGGTGTCACCTGCGGGAACTTTTCAATCGGCAGTGAACCCTGAGAAACAACCCCTGCAATAATGATGACAATCGAAATCACCGAAGCAAAAATGGGCCGATTGATAAAAAATCGTGACATAGCATACCTGATCAACTATTGAATGAAATAATAACTCGAAAACCGCTTATGAGTTGCCTTGAACAACGGGTCACTGTTCAGGTTTTTGTGGCGGCGAATCGGGTGATTGCTGTTGTTCTGTTTCGTCACGATTCGGTTTCGCATTAAACGTCAGCGTGATCGATTCCGCATCCACCTTACTTCCGGGACGAGCTCGCTGGATTCCATCGATCACAACGCGATCATCTGCTTCAATCCCCTGTTCGATGACGATCAGCTCTCCATACTTTGTTCCCAACGTCACATTTTTTCGGGCAACCTTCTCTTCGTTATCCAGCACAAGCAGATACGCACCAGACTGATCACGACCAATTGCTTTTTCGGGAACGAGAAGTGCATTTTCCAACTTACCAATCGGCACGCGAACACGAACAAACAATCCGGGGAATAATTGATTCGCCGAGTTCTTGAACACCGCTCGCAGCTTCAACGTTCCAGTCCCCTGATCAACACCTTCCTGGTCGATGTAATCCAGATGCCCCTCGAACGGAAATCCATCATCTCCCGCCCGCTGCAAAAAAGCTTTCAAGTTTTTGTAATCATATTCACTGCTCTTTTCACCTGTTTCATTCTTTTCATTAACGAGCAGGAGAAGATGTCTTTCATCGATATTGAAGTTCGCCCAGATCGGGTCTCTTTGAATAATTGTTGTTAAATGCGTTCCACTTTCAACCAGGTTGCCGAGCTTGACCTGCGTATTCGCAATACGACCGGAGATCAAGGCTTTGACATCTGTGTAAGAAAGATTCAGTTCTGCTTTTTGAAGCGATGCTTTTGCTCTGGTTACATTTGCAGCCGCTGTTTCTTTATTGGCAACCGCGGCGTCAATCGCCGCCTTTGCTTGAAGACGCGATGCGAGTGCGCCATCACGAATCGCTTTCGATTCTTCCCACACACTTTTTGAAACAACTTTCTCTTTATAAAGTTGATCCTGCCTGCGGAACTCCGATTCACTTGCTTCAACTTTTACTTCAGCCGCGATTAAATCAGCTTTCTTCACTTTAATCGAAGCAGTCGCCGATTGAAGCCCAGCATTCGCGGCAGCCAACTCTGCATTCGCTCCATTACGAACGGCAACGTATTCTTCTTTTTCGATAACGTACAGCACATCGCCCGCTTGAACATCTTTGCCTGGTTCGAATTTAATCTTTTCCAAAAAACCTTGCACTCGCGCCCGAACTTCAGAGCGTCCAACCGCTTCTGTTTGTCCGTTCTCTTCCAGAAAAACATCAACCGTCTGTTGCACAGGTTTAGCCACCGTAACCTTGGGAGGTGGCGGCGGCTGATAAACATTCGGCTTCTGACAACCGCTGGCACACAAAGTTGCCAACGTCAGGCTCAAACAGAAACACTGCAGTGAAATGTGATTAGCCGTGACAGGGCTGAAGGAGTCTCTTACTTTATTCAAGGTTTGAAACATACTCTATGATATTCCTGCTGGATGATAGAAACGCTCTCTCAATGCGAAACCGCAAAGGCAGCAAAAGGGCTCTTTGATAAACTACTGAACCGACTGATTCTTACCGCCTCTCAGGCTGAAAGCAAGAAACTCCGGCTGATCTACAAAATAAATAAAGGGAATGAGTAACAATCCGCTGAATAGTTACGAAAAATACTTAGCCACCGAGATCACCGAGGAAAAAGAGAGACAACTATGAAGTTGATTTTGTCGGCGAATCATCCATTTCAAATATCGCGAGGAACCGGGTACCTCAGACAATCTGTTCAGGATTGTCTGAGTGCCGTCAGGCACCCGAGGTATTGAGCGAAAAGTTTGAGAATCAAAAAACATTACTTGAAAATAAATTCCTCGGGTTGCTCCGCAACACAGACAACCCTAAACGGGATTGTCTGTGGTACCCGGTTAATTTTCCCGGCGAGGCATTCATTTCAAACACCGCGAGGAACCGCCCAGTGGCTCTCTCGGTATTGTCGGCGGATCATTTGATTGGCTTGATCATCACCAGAAATGGTTTCGTTTTTGGGATCGAAATTCAACACGCGACCGACTCGTGCAGAGATATTGGAAAGGTGGCAGATTGTTGCTGCGAAGTGTCCGATGGCAGCAGAGGCGGCTGGTTGTTTTTCTTCCCCGCGAATGCAGGCGAAGAAATTATCGTAGTGGTCATCAAGCATGGGACGCCCTTTGGCTTCGGCGATAAGTTTATTTCGCTCGGCATATAATTTCCAACCATGAGTATGCCCGATAAGCATCAACCCTTTCGTGCCATAAAAGGCAACGCCATTTTCGTACCCTTCCTGCTTGTAGGGGGACCATGTTCGCTGTTCAAAAATGAGCCGTCTTGTCTTGCCTTCAGAGGTATCTTGAGATGGATATTCACAGACCGAATATTGCGTATCGGGAAACTGCTGGTCATCATCAAAGAAACTTTTTCCGCCCAGGCAACTCACACGAGACGGATGTAAGTTCATTCCCAGTCCCCATAGCGCGACATCAATATCGTGAACGCCATCGTTACCAATATCGCCACAACCAAAGGCATACCACCACCGCCAAATACTTGGCAGCAGATTCGATCGATACGCAACCATCGGAGCCGGTCCGACCCAGGAATCGAAATTCAAATATTCGGGTGGTTTACTCGGCTTGGTTTTTCCGATGGAACCTCTGCGTTGACTGTTCCAGGCTTTCGCAACAAGTACCTCACCAATCTCTCCTTCATGCACCCGCTGAATCGCCTCTTTCAAAAATGGCGCACTGCGGCTTTGCGTACCAACTTGAAGTACCTTGCCAGACTGCTGAGCCTTTTCAACAAGCAACTGCCCTTCCCGAACATTATGACTGCACGGTTTTTCAACATACACATGCTTGCCCGCTTCCAGCGATAAAAGTGCAGCAGGCACGTGCCAATGATCGGGCGTTGCAATAAAAACGGCATCCACTTCACGCGCATCAAGAACGATGCGTAAGTCATCAACAGGCCGGGGCATGTTCCCTGCAATTGATGAAACGCTTTCAGCCGCTGCGGTAAGGCGGTTTTTATCGACATCGCAAACGTATGCAATTTCAACATCTTTACGCTTGGCGAGTGTGCGAACATGATTCGAGCCCATGCCGCCTGTTCCTATCACACCAATAATCAATTTATCATTTGCCTTGGCAGCACATACAGACCGCTGACCAACCGACAGGGCAAGCGTTCCCAACCCGGCAGATTTCAAAAAACTCCTGCGTGCTGTTTGACTCATCGAATAATCTTTCTGTTATAATATTCCGGTCCAACGTGTTTTTTAGCAAGTAGGGTACGCTGTGCGTACCACGCGTGTAGAGTAATGTATGCTACAATGGCAATTATTTCCTCTAACGTGAGTCACAATTGGTACGCACAGCGTACCCTACGTCGCTGATCCCGTGATGAGCAGTTGCGTTTATTTGGTTAGTTCTTTCAGGCGAGTCCAATATTTTTCCACTTCGACTTCCTGTGGAATACTTGCGTTCGGTTTCTTTTTGATGATGCGCGCCGGGAAGAGGATTTTGTTTTCTTCTGCGATGACTGTTCCCTTACTCGCTTTAAGAATAGTTGCAAGCTCCTCCCCTTTGGCGAGCGCCGCCAGAACCCGGATCGATTCGTAACCGTACATGTAAGGGTTTTGCACAACGGTGGCATATATTTCGCCATCGATGATGCCTTGCAAAGTAGTGTCGTCTTCGTCGAAAGCAACGATTTTTATCTTGCCAAGTTTGCCTGCTTCTTTCACCGCTTCCAGACATAACGGCGGGTTGTAAGCGAATAAGCCAACCATGCAGTTCATTTCCGGATATTTTGAGATCGCATCGGAGGCATCTGCTTTTGCCTTGGCGAAGTCGAAGCCGTCAACCCGTGTATCGAGAATGGTATATTTCCCTTCAGTGATTGACTGCCCCTGTTTATCGAAACGGCTGGAATCGGAATCACGTCCGAGGATCGCATCGATCAACCCCTGACGGCGCAATCTCGCGTTATCCTGATCGATCCGTCCGATGAACAACATGATCTTTCCGCCTTCGGGTAGCGCTTCGCGAACAACCTCGCCACAGATGCGACCGGCGTCATAATTATCCATGCCGATATAGCACAGGCGTTTTGAATTAGGTGCATCCGAATCGTGAGTGATTAAGTTGGTTTGCTCCGCGGCAGAGTTCAGCAAATCTTGTTGCCCTTCCGGATCGATCGCGCTGATCGCGATGCCATCAATACCATCGACGAGTAAATCTTCCACCACTCGTTTTTGCCCGGCGACATCATCGGTCGGCATGAAGACTTTCACCTCGACATCAAAATCTTTCCCGGCTGCCTGAACGCCTTTTTCCGCAACATCCCAGAAACTGGCCGGTCCGTTGGTGATAAATGCAACACGGGTTTTGCCCGAATTGTTTTGCTGTTTCGGCTCACATCCGGAAAATGAAATTAACGTGACAAGACATAAAGCGAGACCGATTGTTTTTTTCATCTTATCTTCTACCTTGATGTTCAATTCAAAATGAATCGTTTATTGCCGGGATATCAATTTGTAATGCCTGCCTGCACTGGTATTAAATTACCATGTTCAGCATGTCATTTCCCAGTTGCGGTGAAAAAAAGTCGAGATTCCGAAAAGAAACAATAGGCCGGAAGAGACGACCGTGGATTTCCTTTTTCCAGGGGCTTCTGATAAAGTCTAGACTACTAATGTTAAAAGTTTACGACGCTTGCGCAAATTCTCAGAAACATAAAGCACGTGACAGTAGGATGGCGTGCTTGCACCCATCTTCGCGTGCCGAGTTGCGTTCAATGAAAATGAGAGAGTAAAATTTGTTATTATGTTGCCATTGCTTCACCGGCATGAGGCTAATACGGCATTAGTTTTATAATAGTGGAGACCGTATTTGATGGGTGCAAGCACGCCATCCTACATTTTAAGATGAAGCCCGCTTGCAAAACTGCTTCTGTTCAATCAGATGATTGGTAATTTTCATGTTTACCTGGTCGTTTATTTTTCTGCTTCTGGAGTGGACGGTTCGGCTGGTGATGTTACCTGTCATCGCGATGAAACATCGACCGCCGACCGCGCTGGCCTGGCTGACGGTGGTTTCTTTTCAACCGTTTATTGGCTTGGGGTTGTATGTCATTCTGGGGAATAATCGCTTTCCGCAAAAACGTATCGAAGAATTTGCCTTGCTTCGACGAAGTCTGACACTTGATATCTGGCCGCTTCTGCAGGAGTTTTGCGTCGATCCTTTTTTGGGAGAAAAGAATCGTTCCCGGCATACGCTACCTGTTGAATTGAGTGAAATGCCTGTTTTGCGAGGCAATCATTTCGAACTGATTGCAGAAACAGAAACAACGATTGACCGGCTGATCGAGGATATCAATCAGGCAGAAAGCCATGTTCATTTACTGTTTTACATCTGGAGAGATGACGAAACGGGGCAGCGTGTTTGCGAGGCCTTAATTGCGGCTGAGCAGCGGGGCGTTGAATGCAGAGTGCTTGTTGATGCGGTCGGTTCTCGCCCTTTTTTGCGGAAACAAGCGGAGTCGCTTCGCCGTACTGGTATTGAAATTCATGCGGTGCTTCCCGTTAATTTATTTCGACGACATGCGGCTCGCATTGATATGCGAAACCATCGAAAGATTGCTGTCATTGATGGGAAGATCGGATACACCGGTTCTCAGAATATTGTCAATGCAGATTACGGCACCAAACAAATTGCCTGGCACGATCTCATGATGAGGCTGACCGGGCCGATTGTACTGCAACTGCAATCGGTCTTTTGTACCGATTGGTTTGCGGCAGCTCATCAGGAGCTCGACCGGAAAGATATTTTTCCTGCACCAGTTGCAAACGGCGATTCTGTACTGGAAACATTCCCCAGCGGGCCATCATACGAAATTCAAAATCTTCAACGCTTAATTGTTGCAGCCATCTATCATGCCACTGATGAAGTGATTGTGACAACGCCTTATTTTGTTCCTGATGAACCGCTGCTTCAGGCAATTGAAGTGGCTCGCTTGCGTGGGGTGCATATCATTCTGGTTCTGCCGGAACATTCCGATCAGATTCTTGTCAGCGCCGCCCAAAGGTCTTACTATCAAAATTTGTTAGAGCAAGGAGTTGAAATCCATCTGTTTCAACCCGGCTTACTGCATTCAAAAACATTAACGATCGATAAGCAATTCTCGCTGGTTGGTACCAGCAATATGGATATCCGATCTTTTGCGCTCAACCTGGAATTGAATCTGGTTCTATTCGATGAAGCAGCGACCGAACTGATCGTCAAACAGCAACATCTCTACCTCAAAGATTCCCAACAATTAACACTTACCAAGTGGAAAAAACGAAAAATCTGGAAACGACTGGGCGAATCAATCGCACGGTTGCTTTCACCTATTTTATAATGAGAAGCTCTGTTGAAAAACCAGAAAAATGTCAATTCACCCCAATCCATATTCTTAATATTGACAAAGTATTCGTTTCAAATTTCCTGAATAAATTCCCATGCTACTTGGTTATAATACAAACGGTTTTGCGTTTCACTCGCTGCAATCAGCTTTGGAAATCATCGCAGAGACAGGCTATCAAAGTGTTGCGCTTACTTTGGATGTACATCATCTGAACCCCTTCTCTTCTCGCCTGGAACAGGAACTCGAACAAGTTCGCAAATCGCTTTCCGACTTGAACCTTCATTGTGTGATTGAATCTGGTGCCCGTTTTCTGCTCGATTCTCACCATAAACACCAACCGACTTTCCTGTCGTCCTCTGCAATACAGCGACAAAAGCGGATTGATTTTTATTGCCGTTGTATCGATATCGCAAACGAATTAAACGCCAAAACAATTTCGCTCTGGTCTGGAACTGCACTGGAGAAAACGCCATCTAATGAATTGCTGGTAAGGCTATGCGATGGTCTGGAAAAAGTATGCCGCTATGCGGAAGCAACGCAAACAAAAATCGCCTTTGAACCAGAGCCAGGGATGTTTATCGACACAATGGCAAACTGGCAAATGCTCCTGCAACAGTTTGATCATCCGCTATTTGGGTTAACCATTGACGTTGGGCATTTACAATGCCTGGAGTCATCGCCTATCCCGACCATTCTTCAACAATGGGAAAATCGAATCTGGAATATTCATATTGAAGATATGCGAACCGGCGTGCATGATCACCTTCGCTTTGGCGAGGGAGAAATAGATTTCCATTCTGTGATGCAAACCTTGAAGCAAATCAACTACTCGCAAGGGGTGCATGTTGAGCTGAGCAGACACGCTCATATGGCTCCGAAAGTTGCCAAAGAGTCGTTCCATTTCTTGCAGGCCTGTCTTGAGTAAGCTTAAATATCACTGAGACCAGGCAGCATCGCCAACTTCAGATCCCCGAAGATCGAACATGACATACAGCACCAACAAACCAAGGGCATTACTGCCCCGGCTCGCCAGTTATTTATGCTGCAACGCTGCCTTTTACTTCAAACCGAAAACGGTGTCCATATTGGCGGAGATTTCTTTGAGCCTGTTCAGATCGCCGCCGCCGACTTCTGCAGCGGCCCAACCGGTGTAATTGATTTCCAGTAGCGCTTTGCGGACATCGGCCCAATCGAGATCGCCTTCACCGATTTTTGTGAACTTGGAATCCGCACGAGAGAAACCTTTGAGGTCGAGCTTGATGATTCGCTTGCCGAGTTGTCGAATCCAATCGCCCATGCTACCGTATTTCCAGTGATTGCCGATATCGAATTGCATTCCAACATAGGGAGAGTTGAATTCATCGACGTACTTCACAAACTTATCAGCCGTCTGATTGTGCCCCCCTTCGTGGTTGTAACAAAATTGATTCCAAACATTTTCGATCACAATCGAAACACCTAGTTCTGCTGCCAGTGGAACAGCTTGAGAGATGTTCTCAATGGAACGATCCCAAATTTCTGCCTCAGAACCATCGGCACCTTTTCCGACCACCAACAATAACGTATTTCCTCCCATCGCGTTGGTATCAATCAGTCCCTGCTTGAGGGCAGCCAGCGCCTTGGCGCGAACTTCTGCACTGGGGTCGGTATGTCGCACGCTCCAATGACCAGAGTTGACGTTGCCATCAACGGGCAGGCCCGTTTCTGCAATCGCTTTTTTTACCTCTTCAATACTGTCGCCGGGAGCACGCATTTCGATGCCATCAAAGCCAGCTTCTTTGGCTGCTTTGAATTTATCGGTCAGCGTTCCGGGCACGCGCACCATGCCAATTTTCAATGTTTTGTAAAGTCGGCCTTTCAAAGTGGTCGGCTTGGGAAGCGATGCCAATCCGACCAGCGGAGCCGAACCAATAACCGCAACGGTTCCCATCATCGCAGCAGTCCCTTGAAGAAAATGTCGCCGACCAAGATTTGATTGAGTGTTCATCGATGTTCCTCTTTTGAAGTCTTGTTTGTTGTCGCTCGAACGTCTAATGTACGATAAATGCTCTCTGTATACTACCGGAAAGGTAAGAAGCGAATATCAAAACGATACAAATGATGACTTTTTTTGTATCTGTTCAGCGATTCAGCGAGAGAGTGGCGGGAGAGTTGGGAGGGGGTTTGCTTCTCGAAACTTTTGCGTAATTGAACAGTGTCGTGTGCCACGGCTCTGTGAGCCGTGCTGCGTTAGACCTCGTGTTTATTGCTCAGGGTGCCTTGAGTTCCCGTTCGCACGACTCACAGAGCCGTGGCACACGACAAAAAATAAATCACAACCGTAAAAAGAATGACCAGTAATTGAAATCACAGCGGCCCCTACGGCTGATAACAATTCACTGAATTGTTACTTTTTTAGTTTTACCTGTACCTCAGTAATTAACTTTTAGAATGCTGGCATGCTGAGCCAGTCGCTGAGAAGGCTACCCGGAAAAATTTGAACAGTGTCCATACTGTCCCTACCGGGAAGGCCTGGGTAATGGCCTTTTGTTACCACTAAATACTGGACACACATATTTATACAATAAAATAATATTCTTGCCCATTTTGTTCGTCATAAACGGAGAGTTTTCTCGCCATCCAGTAGTAGGGCCTAATCTTTGGGCAGAGGTAGGTTTTACGAGCCTGCTT
>JAJRTM010000186.1 GCA_024278285.1 Planctomycetota bacterium | reverse complement strand
CGAGTTAAATTCGATATCTTTAATAACAATACGCCTCCAAAAGAAATAGAATTGACCATGCCAGAGAAGCCGGGCAAACTCGGAATTGAAATTGACGAAAGTTTTGAAAACTTCGCGTTGATCAAGTCAATAAAAAAAGACTCGTTGGCAGAAAATGTAGAACTGAATAATCTGTATTGTATTGATCGAATTAATAATATTCCGATTTTCAATGCCAGGCGATTTCAACTCGTCATGAAAGACTTTTCCCCCGGCGATGAAATTAAACTGACCGTTCGCCCACTTAGAAGAGTAACTGTCCGCTTGCGGGGTTGGGTTGGTGCGTATCGGTAACGCTGTTTTCAAGTATCTAGTTAGTCGTGTGAAAACTCGTCAATAACTTAGCATCGGTCAAACAATTACTGTCGTCTCTATGAGCCGTAGGATGGTGTGCTTGCACCCATCAAATGTGGTCTCCATTTACGTAAATCCATCGCCGCCTTATAACTTTTCTCACTCTTTTCTAATAGGGAACGCAATCCGGCACGCGAAGATGGGTGCAAGCACGGAATGGCACTGTCGTGACCAAGAAAATGAACCATTTATTAGTATATTGGGATAAATGCACACGACTGGGAAGTGTGAATGCCATCCCCTAATTTGTGCATTTTCTGTATACTCCGACCTCGACAGTGCCATTCGTGCAAGCACGCCATCCTACGAAAAACGAACACAGATGCGGCAGCTATTGTTTGGCTAATGCTTAATCTTTATGCGGGATTGTTTTGCTGATATCGATCAGGCAAAGTTGGCGTCCGTTGTTGCCATCTACTGCATCAATGCAAACGAATTTCCCATCGCGGCTTAATCGGGGATGCGTATCGACCCGCCATTCTCCGGAATAAATTTTCGGCAGATGAAAATGGCCCAGATCAATGCGGCGTTTTGTGGCGATGTGATACAGATGTGGTGTTTGAATGCGCTCGGCTCCTTTCGGATAGGTATCGTTTAGTATCCATTCTTTACCGGGCAGATAACTGAGGTGACCGTAAGGATCAAGAACGCCGAAGCCGATATTTTCGACTTTACCTGCTTCGCGATCTTCAAACAGAAAATCTCCCCAGGATTTTATGCCGCACCAGTCTTTGGCCTGAGAAAGAATGTGCCGGGGATCGCGCCAGATAAAATGTGACGCGTAGCCGTTGGGGATGACGATGCGGATATCAGTACCATCGGGATTGGCGGTGATCAGGCGAGTCAGCCGTTTGCCATCCGGGTATCGCCAGCGGTGTAACGCAATAAATCGGCTGCCATCCGGATTGAAAAGCAGATGATTAAAGTAATGTTTGATACCCGGCTGGTCATTCGGTATTTCTCCCAGTTTGGCAATTTTATCGAGACTGATGATGAGCTTCGATTCCCCCGTTTCCAGATTGATATTAAAAATGCCTGTCTCTTATGGAGCCAGCTGGTTGGCATACGGGTCTTGAATTCCGTTGTAACCATAACCGGGACGCACGTCTGCGATTCTACGGAAGTCTGGCGTTACCGCTGTTTTTCCATCGGGGCTGACACTATAAACAGGATGCGGGATTTTTCTGATTTCCTGCGTTTTTACATCCATGATGACGCAGGAATAATTATTATCTTCGCGGATATTCCAAATGATTTTCGATTTTGTTCCGGGCAGCCATTGCAACATACATCCCTGTTGCCAGTTCCATGCGGTTGTTTGCCCAAGCCGAATCCAGCGGTCTCCATCTTGCAAGTCGATCATGCCGATGTAGATAATATCGTCTGGCTTGGGGGATCGATGCTCAAACGCAACTTCCATTGAAAGCACATAACGCCCAGTGGGATCGAACTGGTATTTATCGTAGTAACCAAACCAATGATGCCTTGGTCCTGATGTGATAAATCGGTGTGGCGGAAATTCGCTGGGCTTTTTCGCTGACTGGGCATCTGATTCATTACAGGAAAGTAAAGCGAATACCGTAGCAAACAGGATGCAGAAAAACAGGCGGCCATCAATTTTCATCGATACTTCTTTCAGTGAAGGTCTGGAAAAAGAACACTTTATTGCGTGTTTGGATTCACTATAGCCAGCCAACTTGATGATTACAATTAAGAGGAATCTTTCACATAACTTGTTTCTGGGCAGTATGTTGGAGCGGTAAATGAGATTTTTCCTGTTGACCTGAAAGGAATATTTCGATATCACGAGAGCCAAATAGATGACGTTTTTTGTCCGACTGCGATGTAAATGGAAATGAAAATGGATTTTCATACCGATGAGGCTACTGAATTTGATGATGCCCATGATGGCAACTTACCTTTGCTTCGTCCATTAAGACTGTTGGCATTGGGGGCGCAGGAACCTGATTGGGATTTTTTGCAGGCTCGCTTGGTGCGTCAGGAATGGGAATTGAAGCAGGCGAGTTGGACTGCTGATTTGCGGCAGACGCTACAAAGTTTGCGAACTGAACATTGGGACTGCTTACTTATTTCTCTGTTTGATGAGGACGATCTGTTTACGCAAAAAGAATTGGCTTCGTTTCTGGCTGCCATGCGTGAAAGTGGATTATCAACAGCCATTCTCGGGATGGCTTGTTCATTGGATGTTGAACTGGCTGAGATGTTCCAGGAATTTCAATGCGACTTCCATGAAGTACGAGCTGGCTGGTTTTCGCCGGTAGCGGGAGTTTTAATCAATCGCACGATGCAGTTGCAAAGTGATTCCCAGGAAAAAAAGAGACTGCGAAATAGAGAAAAACAGCGAAGTCGCAGGGAGCAAGAAGAAGCTGAAGTGATTCTTAGCCAACAACGAACTCTTTTGCAGGATATTCTGAATGAACAACATAAAACTGATCAACCTGACTGTTCGGAATACCGAAAAGAAATTGTTGACGCGTTGGAGTCTGTTTCATCTGTCGAACCGTTATACGAACAAACATTGCGAAGTTTTGTGATTATGGGAGCAGGGCGGTTAGAGAATGAAATGTCTCAACTCGCAGCTGAGTTACAAAAAAATGGCAACACTCCAAGAGACCTGTTGGCAATGCACCTGGGCCGTGTGGAAAAACTTGTTGAACGACTCGGGCACCGCAGTTCTCGTCACGTCATGCAAAAAGCGGATCAAATGCTACTCGAAATAATGATCCATCTGGCAGAAAACTATCGCTGCGAAACTGCTTGAACTTCGCTTGCCTATCGTTTTGCGGTATCATGTTTCTGTCAAAGAAATAGAATACGATTGCGCAAACCAACTTGAAACAGTAACTCGAATATGATGCCGAATTCTGATACAGACCCGCTGAAACAATTTTGTGATCATCCCACTTCTTTTGAAGAGAATGTGTATGCGTATCCGGTTGTTTCCCGCCGTAGTGGTGGGATCTCATTAGGGGTCAATTT
>JAJRTM010000185.1 GCA_024278285.1 Planctomycetota bacterium | reverse complement strand
TAAGTTAGCTTTGAACATGGTTTAATGTAACGAAACGTCTGAAAAGGCCTGTTTCAAAATAGTGAAAACATACTGAACACGACATTTTGTTTAATAAATCAACAAGCCCTAACACCCCCGGCTCGCCTGAAAATATCCTGCCACTTTTTCGCAGCATTTCATTGAATAAGATACTAAATGGAAAATACATGAGGGCAATTGAAACAAAACACGCCTGATTTCTCATACCGGATTCAGTGCGTATTTTGGCATCCTGCTCCGCGACTGTGACATTTTGTATAGGTTCCGAGTGGGAGAATCTCCTCTTCTATCTTGCTCAGTTGCCTGCTTGAGTCTTGAAACCGCTCTCCAAGCTCATCACAATACAGGCACCACTCTTTATATTACTAACGGTAGAAGTTTGCGCACGGTTCTCAAATTTTAGAAAAACATTTTTGGTTACGGCGACCAGAACAGACCAGCCGTGCTGGGATTTTCAAAATTGAATTAGCTTCATGGGATGAGTTAGTTGTTTTCTGTTAGAGTCGATTTGTAGTCGCGTTTTGGATAGAGGGGCGATTAAATTCATCTCTTGATCATGTCGTTTCGCTGTAATTAATTCAACAACTTCGGAGTAAGTGACACATGCAGTTTTTAGAAGGTAATACCGTCGGGATCGATCTCGGGACAACATTTTCATCGATTTCTCGAATGGGCGAGAATGGCGAACCAGATCCGATTATCAATGCGGATGGGAAAACGATTACTCCTTCCATTGTGATTTTAAGTGATGAAGGTCAAGTAGTTGTTGGCCCCAGTTTTGAGCGGATGTCTGTGGAAGATCCTCAGCGCATCGTTGAGGCGATTAAACGGCAGATGGGAAACAAAGATTTCTTTGTTGTTTACCAGAATAAAAAACTGACCCCTGAATTTCTTTCCGCTTTAATCATCAAAAAGTTGAGACAGGACGCCGAAGAACGTATCGGTCCGATTGCCAATGCGCTCATTACGGGCCCTTATTACTTTAATGATATCCGCAGAAAAGCAACGCAAGATGCAGGCCGCATCGCCGGATTAAATGTTGTCGATATTATTAACGAACCGACAGCAGCGACCCTGGCTTACGCCTGGATGAAGGGAGAACTGGGCATTCAAAAAGCTGGCTTCACAAGCAAAACAATTATGGTTTACGACCTGGGGGGAGGAACGTTCGATGTGACAGTTGTTCGATATACCCCAACCAATTTCAAAGTTCTCGCCACCGATGGCGATGTCATGCTCGGGGGATTGGACTGGACTCGCCGCGTTGTTGATAACATTTGCGAACAATATTTGCAGAAACATGGGGCAGATCCGCGAGAAGATCCGGAAACTCTTTTGCAATTCACTCAGGAATGTGAAGACGCCAAAAGACTATTGAGTGACAAGGCACAAGTTCCTGTCAGTTTGTACTACCAAGGGAAAACGTTGACCGTTGCGTTAACACGAGGCGACCTCGAGCGATTAACTGGCGATCTGATGCAGCGAACTCGCGACACCACAGAGCTTGTCATGCAGCAAGCGGGGGTGAAACCGGGAGAGCTTGACGAAATCGTATTGGTCGGGGGATCGACCTACATGCCCGCTGTGGAAGAGATGCTTCGAGAAGTGGGAGGCCGCGAGCCTTCTCGCGAAGTTTCTCCTGAAGAAGCCGTCGCGCAGGGAGCAGCCATTCACGCTGCGATTCTGGAAGCACGCATGACAGGCGGGGAATCGAAAGTGGCAAAATCTGTGCTTGATCGATTACGCTCTGTCGAAACGAGTGATGTAAACTCTCACTCTTTGGGAATTAAAATTACTGATCCGAACGACAGAACTCGTAAGATCAATCATATTATGATTCCCAGAAACACGCAGATTCCGTTTAACGTCTCTCAGCAATTTGTCACCAATTCAGCAAACCAGCGTTCGATTCATGTGCATATTCTTGAAGGAGAAGCATCAGATCCTGCTGCCTGCACGCTCATTGGTGATTTTCGAATTGTTGACCTGCCGCCGAACTTGCCACAGGGGTCTCCTGTAGAAGTAACCTACAGTTACGATGCCAATGGGCGAATCCATGCGACAGCTCGAGAAGTAACCGGGAACCGAGAAGCAGCAGCACAAATTGTGCGTGATTCCGGCCTTGATGCTGGCGGTGTTGATTCCTTGGAACTGCTGGCAAAAGAATACTCTGTGGAGTAGAGTTCCCTGGAGTATTATTCTGGATTGGTCAGCAACTCGGAAGGTGGGGGAGTCGGGACGGTTTTGGAACTTGAAACTGTTGCGTACTCTAACTGTTTCGTGTGCCACGGCTCTGTGAGCCGTGCTGCGTTGGAGTTAGAATTATCTCACTGAAATTAGCTTGATTTTCAGTTTGCACGGCTCACAGAGCCGTGGCACACACTGTGGAATCAAAAACCAAGACGCAACAGTACAATTGACAACAACTTAAGAAATTGACCAGCCCAGTGTTATGCCGGATTGCTTCACCAGCGATCCGGCAACCTGCATTTCATCTGTTTTTTATCTACGGAGAGAACCTCTTGGCAATTGACGTTTACAAACAGTGGCTCGGCATTCCCGAAGAACTTCGTCCGCCAACACATTATCAACTTCTGCG
>JAJRTM010000184.1 GCA_024278285.1 Planctomycetota bacterium | reverse complement strand
TAAAGCGGACCGGCCGCTTGCAGATCGTATTCATGAAATTGCCAGCGAGGTGCGGGATCTTATCGATGAATGGTCGCCGGAAGTGATGGTGATTGAACAGGTTTTTTCGCTGGTAAAAAATCCAAAAAGTGCAATCCTGCTCGCTCATTTACGTGGAGCGTTGTTATATGCAGCCCGCGATAAAGACCTGCAGGTAGTGCATTACCGACCAACTGAGATTAAAAAATTACTCACCGGACACGGGCGAGCCAGCAAAGAACAGATGCAGTCGGTCATCAAATTAGAACTCGGTTTAAGCGAAGTTCCTCGCCCGCACGACGTTGCAGATGCCCTCGCGATCGCGCTGTGTCATCTACATTCCAATTTTCACGAACTGGGAGCAGCGTGAAAGATAAAGTTCCAACAACATTTCAATTACTATTTACCAAGAATAACACAACCGGGAGAGACTGTTGATATCATCCATTCAGGGAAAATTGATTTCGTTAGAAGAAACATCTGCCTTTATTGAGGCTGGTCCTTTTGAGATTGAAGTTTATGTTCCTGATTTTGTTCGCAGGCAACTGCAATCAAAAATCGGCGAGAATATTCGCTTACAGGCAATGACATATCTGGAAGGGAATCCACAAAAAGGGGGGCGACTGACACCACGCATGGTTGGGTTCACCACGCATGCAGAGCGAACTTTTTTTGAGTTGATTTGCTCGGTCGATGGCCTTGGGATGAAAAAAGCACTCAAGGCGATTGTGCGTCCGGTTCGGGAAGTTGCTGCTGCGATTGAACAGCAGGATACGAAAACGCTTAGCACGCTGCCGGGGATCGGCCCTGCGGTGGCGGATCGAATTGTTGCCAAGCTGCGTCGAAAAATGACACGCTTTGCGTTGATGGTCGACCAAGGAGCCGATGGTGCGGCAGAGCCGATGAACGACATCATCGCGGATACTTACGAAGCACTTCTGGCACTCGGGCATACCGCAGAAGATGCCCGCAACAAACTGGATGTCGCTTTAGAAGGTGGCAAGAAATACAAAAAGGTAGAAGACCTGCTCGCAGTCATCTATCAGCAGGAATATTCCTGAGGCAGCGGTTCTCCTATGGACATACCCATTGAGTTATGCAGTGTCGATTAATTCCCAAAATTGATCGACACTTTGCTTTTGCGTTAAACGCCGAAGCTTTAGAATTGAATTAACTATTTCCTGACCTTCCATAATTTCAGTTTCAGAATCATTATGGATCTCAATTCGATCAATATGAATACCATCGATCTTTTCAGCATCGTGAATCGCGGTGGCAATGGCATCCTGGAGTGAGTTTGCCTCTCGAACGAAATCAATAATCAATTCACCTTTAGCATAACCTAATCCAGAATGGTCAGGAATTTGAGCAAGAACAAGCCCGCTAAATTCATCTGTGAAATCATCGTATTCAAACTCGGAAGCAAACAGAGAAAATTCTAATTCCCTCATTCTGAACTCTCCTCATGTTCGCAGTTATCAACCTGACGACGAATACTTTTGGCGTGGTAAAATGGGCTGCGAGGTGTACTGTAAATGTTGACGATGTGTCCTGCGCGAGTTGCTAACGGGCAGTATAAAACTCCCCACCGATGCGAACCACCCACATCAAGACGCCAGCCATGATCAAGTGCATATTTGATGGCTGCTTGAATCTCCTTGTTTGGATGCCTTTTGGACATATTATATTCAATGTACCCCAAATTTCAGACAATTATCACCCATTTATTCTACCAGATATTTTCTTGAGAGAATACAACGAAATTGAAAACTGCGAGGCATATTGCAACAGTTGGCGCAATAACAGGATTTATTTGGATTGCCCCATATTTCAGGAATAGGAAAGGAACGTACTTTTTATCGGTTGGATTTCTCGCCAGATATTACCTGAAGAAGGAGAGAAACATAAAGGATTACCGATGAGTAAGGCAGGCTATTCCTCGCCGACTGACAGGCGTTTTCATCGGAGCATTTGTATGACCAGTTCGATTCGTATTGATAACAAACATTCTCTGCACGAAATGGTTTTTGTTGCTTTGAAACACGTTCTTCCCGGACTTTCTGGTGAAGTTCGATGCACATTCAATAATGATCGCGTCTGCCTGAGTGGGGTTGTTTCCAGCTATTATGAGAAACAAATTGCCCAGGAAGCACTGCTTAAAATGCCCGAAATCAGTAACGTGATGAATGATTTGAAAGTTTCACGGAATTAAAAGCCTGAGTGGTTTTATTCGACGTATCTTGTGTGCTTGTAACGAGATATGGATCCCTCTTCTTGAAGTATCGCTTCTCTCTTCGCTCATTTTGCATCTTTTTTACATTTTCATGTGCTTTTTCTCAAGATTTCTTCTTCCGCAGCGAATAGCTCAATGTCCCGGCTGTTTCAGACACTCAGCGGGAAAACACTTCGCGTAGGGGAGAGAAAATGAAGAAATCACGTTGTTGGAAAAAGATGTGTCAGAAAATACCTCATTCAGGAGGCCGATCTATGTTTATGTTCAAAAAGTTGATTGTTGGTGGATTGTTAGTCGCTGGTCTGGGGACATTTGTTTTCGGACGTAACGCATTATCGTACATCAAAACATGTGGCAAGGAAATTCGCCAAACGGTGAAAAATCAGATGCCTATCGAATTTGAAGTGAAGCACGCAGAACAGTTGGTAGAAGATCTCGTCCCGGAAATTCGACATGCAATGCACGTGATTGCAGAGCAGCAGGTTGAATTGGAAACACTTGAAAAAGCAGTTACCAATCGAGAAAAAGGGATCGTGAAACAGAAAGAAGCGATATTAGCGTTACGAGAAAAACTGGAAGGCGATGGTACGAAATATGTCATCGCGGGACGCTCTTATTCAGAACAGCAGGTTGAAAAAGATTTGGCGACTCGTTTCCGTCGCTTCAAACTGGCAGAAGAAACGCTTCAGCGGGAACAGGAGATTTTGCAGGCTCGGCAATCTTCGCTGCAAGCGAATGAAGAACATCTTGCGACGCTGATTTCAACCAAGAAAGATCTGGAAGCTCAACTCGCCCAGCTTGATGCCCGTATGCGAGCGATCCAGGCGGCAGAAGCTGCCAGCGATGTGCAGCATCTTGATGACAGTGCGCTCAATCGAGCCAAGTCACTGATTTCAGAATTGAATACGCAGCTCGATATCAAAGAACGTCTGCTTGATACGAACACGCAAATCACGGGATCCATTCCTGTTGAACGTGAACTCGAACCGCAGGTGAATGTGACGGAAGAAATCGATACGTACTTCAAAAAAGAACTTGCAGATCGACCCCTGTAGGGTCTTCCCCTTGCAGAAACAGACGTGCGATGTACGCGTCTGTTTCTGTTTTTTTGCTGGAATTATCGTAGGTTAGGCTTTCCAGGCTGACACAACATTGCGGCATTTATTTCGAGTGATTTTCTGAGTTAAACCTAACCCGGCGTAGCCGGAACCAAATAAGTTTTAGCCACAGAGCACACAGAGGTCACAGAGAAAAAAAGAAATAATCTAATCATTGAAATGACTTAAAATAATCAATGCCTAAAAAAGTGGTGTTGAGTT
>JAJRTM010000183.1 GCA_024278285.1 Planctomycetota bacterium | reverse complement strand
CCACATCCAGTTTTTATGATGTTTACTGCCGTAGATGTCGCGGTATCCGCTGCGAATCAGCAACCGTTCGCCATACGCCCACAACAAAAATGAATTGTTCGCTTCGTAGCCGTGCGACTGTGTACCAAAGGGAGAGGACTTGAAAACAACTTGCACATCTTTGCGGGCATCAATCAGATTAGAATTCAAATACGCCTGACCAATTCCTTTGAACAGGCGCGAAGTTGGCAGTTGATCTGGTCGGATCGCAGACACACTGGGGAGCGCGCCGCGTAGAAATCCGATGTAGCCCGATTCTTCCGTTGGGCCGCCCATCTGTTCGACATACCACTCCCAATGCCCGTTCCCAGACTGTAATGCCAACTGGCTTACCAGCGGGACAATTCGTTTTGCTGTTATCTTCGCATTAAGATCACCAAATCCTGCACCGATTTTATGTGGAGGAACCAGATACATTGGATAATAACCGATTTGAGAAAAGTACGGTTTATCGTAGGCATTAATTTGAAACGCAGAACGCATGATGTCTGCCCACCAGGTGAAACGACCAATATAGCTGTACCAATAAAGAGATCCTTCATGCCAGCCGCCATCGTCGTCGGCCCAAACCGGGTAGACATTCTGAAAGACATTCATCGCAAACCAGACCCAGTCATCGGCTCCCTCGATTTCGCCTTGCATCGCGATGCCGATCTCTCCCAGAAAATGCCAGGCTCGGTTACTATGGCTCGCATAAGGTCGCCATAAATGACGTGGATAAAGATGCTGATACATTTCATCCCCGCGAATCTTCATTACTTTGCGGCAGATATCTCGCTCTTCTTCGCTGAGCAATTCGTGAATGAACGTGTATGTTCGCACAAAGTAATAGTTGTAAGGCATGCCTGCTTCGTCGTTATACCGATAGCCGGTTGCCCCTTTGGGATCCCATTTGGCACACTCCAGTAAAATACGTTTTGCCTCTTCGCCGTACTCTTGTTTTTCACTCATCAGCCAACCAAAACCGAGGGTCGCTGAACTGCCCAACGCGCGTTGAGTAAGTACGCGATTTCCCCACCAAATTTTACGCCAGCTTTCGTCCCCTCGTTTTACCTTCTTGCCATAACGCGGCGGTTCGGTTGTATCGGGAGGATTTTTTATCAGTTGATCACATTCCTTTAACAACTTCTGATACTGTTTTTTCAGCGTTCCTTTTGCTTGCTCTCGTAAACGGGGGACATCTTCCGGGCGGAGAAATAAACGGGGGTGAGATTGGGGGATTCGCTTGAGAAAATCCTGCTTGTTGGGCAAAGGCATTTCAACAGCCTGTTTGGAAATCGAGAACGAACGATATTGGCTCCAGTTAGTTATTTCACTTTTTTGATTGCTTCCCCGATATCGCCAGGCATACTCGCCGGCTGGAAAAGTTTCAGCAGGAGAATGAACATTGAATTCAACCTTCTTCGCTGAATAAACAACAGAACCTTTTGTGTTACCGGCACGAATTTCAATTTCCCAGGCATCAATATTTTTCATCGGACGCCAGCAAAAACCGGGCGGATTAATCTTGCTGACTGTTCCGTTATCTGGACGATATCCCCACTCGTAAAATAGTTTCGCGGGCGATTCATCCAGCTTGATCTCCGCAGCAGATAATAAAGTGGGAAACAGCAGGAGCAGGTAAATGCAGCGATACATGGCGGATTCCTGAAAGGTCTGCAACTAAGGTGGTAGGAACTGGCGGGGTTAACGGCACATACCGGATGTCATTGTCCTTATTGGGAGTCTAGCAGTTGAAAAATGGTAGTTCAAGCTGGGCGTCCTGGTTTCATCTTTACATGAAATTCATTTCTACTTCGTTTACCACTGATTTGTTTAACGGCAAGCCGAAGGCGACTGCGTCAAGCAGTGCTTTGCTCGAGGGGTGAAGAATATCCTCTGGCAAATGTGTCATTTTTGCCCATGTGCGGTACAATGTGGACAATGTGTAGAAGTATATTCTGACGATATTCAAAATATTAATTTGCGGAAGAAACTGACCGATGAATGATGCCAGGATTTTGGCGGAGGAATTGAGAGCCGATGATGTCAAGCAACGTCGCAGAGCAGCGAAGATGCTTGCTTTGTTAGAAGAAGCAGCCCAGCCCGCGGCTTTGGAACTTTTGATTGCTTTGAGTGATCGCGACGATCAGGTCAGGCAGTGGAGTACTGAAGCTCTCGATATGTTGGGAGCGCCAGATATTTCCGAAACAACTGCCATTGCGAATCTCGCTGTATCTATCCCTGATTCTGATGTGCAATATTATGCGATCACGTTGCTGGGAAGACTCGGCACAACTGCGGTGGAATATGTTTCCGATTTGTTGACTTGCACAGAGAAGCAGTTTGAAGCCACTGTTCGCGTTCGCGCCATCTGGGCATTGTCACGCATTTCGAACAAGAGCGTTGAGGCAAAAATCATCGAAGCTCTGGAGCAATTAAAGAATGACGAAAATGCCAATGTCAGCGAAGCAGCCATTCGCTCTCTCACTGTATTACAACGATAGATTCATGCAGAGCCCACAAGAGTGGCAGGATATTTTAAGATCACTGGGTAGCCCTCGTCATCAGTTATTGTTTTATCGATGTTATCGCCTATTGGGCAGTCCATCCGCAGTCGATATTCCAACTGGCGCCGGTCACTGATTTTGCGTTTTCAGAACAAAGGTCAAGAACAAGGCTCGATATTTCACTCGGCTCGATGAGGCTTCCCGTCACTGCGGATTTTAATAAGACATCGCTTATCACGTCTTGTTTGCTGATCCCCAATGTCTCGGCTTGTGCTTCGATTTGATTTTCAACCAGCGGCGTTCGTACATAAGCCGGGCAGATGGCATTGACGGTAATACCCAGCGGTCCGCCTTCCAGGGCTGTCGTTTTTGTCAAGCCGATCAAGCCATGCTTGGCAGAAATGTATCCCACCTTATTCGGGGAAGCGACCTTTGAATGAATCGAGCCGATGTTGATGATGCGTCCCCAACCGTTCTGCTTCATGCCGGGCCAGACATGTTTGGTTAGCAGGAAAGGGGCGGTCAACATCACCGCTATCATTTTATGCCAGATTTGTTCCGAAAAAGATTCCACCGGAGAGACATGCTGAAACCCTGCGTTGTTAATGAGAATATCAATCGTCCCAAACCGAGCGATCCCCTGTTCAACAATTTCTTTGCAAGACGATTCTTCAGCCAAATCTGCACCGACGAAACAGACGCTCTTATCTGACGATGGGAAATCAATCTGTGAATCTGGTTCATTGATGTCAGTCAGCAGTAGTTGATAACCCGCTTCAAAAAAAGATTTCGCAAGCTCGGCTCCGATACCACTGGCTGCCCCTGTGATTAACACCGTTTTTGGTTGCTGTTTTTGCATGAGATTATTCCTCCAGAATCTGTTGAATCTTGATGAGTTTTTCGTCCCGCCAGGCGAGCCACTCTTCCCGTGTTCGTTTTTCAAATAACGGCGAGGTTCCCTCAATCGCCTTTTTCTTTGCCGATTCCGGAATCTGCGACCATGTTTGCATATCTTCCCAATAGGTACTGAAAGAGGAACCGATTGTTTCGATGAAATGATCGTACCCGCCGACACCGCCGCCCAGTTCATAAATGAGGTGCTGGCCCATTAACGCCCAGCGTAAACCGGGACCACTGCAAAGGGCCGTGTCGATATCTTCCAGGCTCGCGACATCGTCATCAAGAAGTGACAACGCTTCCCGCCAGAGAGCGGCTGCCAGTCGGTTGGCGATATGTCCGGGAACTTCCTTCTTCAACAAAACGGGTTGCTTGCCAAGTTGTAGAAAGAAATCGCGGACCGTTTCAATCGTCTCCCGGCTCGTCTGCTTTCCCGGCACAAGTTCTACCAGTGGGATTAAATGAGGCGGATTAAATGGATGGGCGATCAACGAACGCTGTGGATGTTCAAGTGCCTGCTGCATCCGGGACATCAACAAGCCGGACGAACTACTCGCAATGATGGTGCGGTTCGATAAAAATGTTTCCATCTCGCGATAGAGGTCTGCTTTAACATCGTAATCTTCCAACACCGATTCCTGAACATAATCGCAATCGCAAAGCAATTCTTCGAGTGATTTAACTGGCAACAAATTTGAAATTGCCTCTTCCAGTTTCTCCTCAGAGAGAGCCTCCAGTTCAACAAGTTTTTGCAGATTGTCTTCAGCCTGCTGAGTCCCTCGCTGAGAAGTTGCTGGATCGATATCGTAGAGTTTCGTACGAAAACCTTGGGAAGCAAAAAATGTTGCCCAGCTCGAACCAATCAAGCCGCAACCAAGAATGGCAATTTGTTGTATCATTCGCAAATCCCGTGGGATGAAAAAGTGGTTCTTCATACTTTATAATGGCTGGAACATTTTACAGCCATGGATGAACACGGATTTCCACGGATCAATTCTCCTGAAGATACAAGGACGATATCAGGGACAGAAGAAAAGAACTGAAAATGATCCTCTCTTCTTGTTACCCTTGCGAGAAACTTTAGTCAAACAAATAGACGAAACTTCACTAAAAAAAGAGGAATGGATTGATAGTAAGACGCAAAGAAAAAAGAGAATATTCAACTTCATCTGGCATGAAAATGATTCTGATGTGTGAGTGACTTTTTTTATCTGTGTTTGATCCGTGTGAATCCGTGGCTCTTTTTTCTTTTAGCTACTAAAATGTGGGAAGAACCGAAAAAGTGAAGGAGAGTTCGCGATAACAGACTCTCCGGCTATGAAGTAAATTCATGCTACTTCCCAAGGTGCATCTCCCGCAACTTACGACGCATCACCTTATTCGATGCTGTCCTGGGAAGTTGCTCTATTGCAACCACACTGTTGATTCTGAATAACGGATTGAGATCTGTTTTGATCATCTGCTGCATCTCTAATTGCAAGACGGATAAATCATATTCATTGTGAAGAACAGCGAAAATAATTAACAAAGAAGGCCCACCTTCTGGCGGGGAAACAGAAATCGCGGCGACTTCCTGCACGGCTGCGTGTTGCGAAAGCAGTTCTTCAATTTGTATCGAACTCACT
>JAJRTM010000182.1 GCA_024278285.1 Planctomycetota bacterium | reverse complement strand
CGCTTCTTTGAGTTCATCAGTAATATGCGGGATGACTTGCACGGTCGCACCGAGATAATCTCCCATGCGCTCTTTTTTGATAACCGATTGATAAATCTGTCCGGTCGTATAATTCGATTTTCTGTTCAGCGGGCTGTTCGTGAATCGTTCGTAATGCCCCAGATCGAGATCGGTTTCGGAGCCATCATCCAGAACGTAAACTTCGCCGTGCTGGAAGGGGGACATCGTGCCGGGATCGACATTGAGATACGGGTCGAGTTTCTGCATCCGTACTTTTAAGCCGCGTCGTTCAAGAAGTAAACCGACAGAAGCGGATGTCAGCCCCTTGCCAAGTGAACTGACAACACCACCAGTAACAAAAATATGTTTAGTCATTTATCCGTACTTTTCGTCCTTGACGATATTATTAAAACAAACCAGCCTGCAACGCAGTCGCCTTTGGCTTGCCGTTAAACGATTTACCTAGCGAGCAGACTGGTTTTACCATCAGCCGGGAGTATTTCAAGAGGCATTCGTTAATCAAGCCATTCTTTTTACAAACGCAGCATAATCTTCTGGCGTGTCGATGCCAATTGAACCGTGTGATACCACCGAAACATGAATTTGTGCCCCGGCTTGCAAAGCTCTTAATTGCTCCAGTTTTTCAATGTTTTCCAGCGTGGAAGCGGGCATTTTGACGAATGATTTCAAAAACGGCTCGCGATATGCGTAAAGCCCGATGTGTTGCAGCCAGGGGATTTCCTGATTTCCTGCTGCATTGGCGAACCAATCTTCCGGGCTGCAATCTCGAAAATGAGGCAACGGCGAGCGACTGAAATAAAGTGCGTTTCCGTTAACAGCGAGAACGACTTTCACACATGCGGGGTCATTCACATGGGCAGCATCGTGCAGCGAATTGGCAAGGGTGGACATTTCGCATTCAGGATGATCGATAAGCGACTGAACACATAAATCAATTTGCAGCGGATCAAGTTCCGGTTCGTCTCCCTGAATGTTGACGATAATATCAGCCGAGAGGTTCAAATTGTCGATCGCCTCTGCGACGCGCTCTGTTCCGTTAGAACAATCGCCCGTCATGACCACTTCTGCTCCGAATGATTTTGCAACCGCTGCGATCTCTTCATCATCAGTTGCAATGACCAAACGATCAAGAGACTTTGCTTGTTGAGCCGTTTCCCATGTATGTTGAAGTAGCGTTTTTCCTGTTTCATTCAGCAACAATTTACGAGGCAGTCGCGTTGATGCGAGCCGTGCGGGGATGATGCCAATGACTGTCATTATCAGATTTCTTTATACTACTAACGGTAAAAGTTTGCGAACGGCTCGCAAACTCTACAAAAATATCAATTTGGTTACGGCTATCAGAATGAACCCAGCTGTGCTGGGATGTTTTAACAGTGAACAGAAATAGTTCAGATGATTCCTGACGGTATTGTAGCAATTCTTAAGCAGGCAAGATATGATCGGAGAAAATTGATCGGTATGGAAATTGAACATCATTAACTCGAATGAAAATTATTTAACTGAGAGGCACCTATGAAGTTACGATACGCAATGGTTGCTGCACTATTGTTTTGCGGAGGAACACAAATTCTTCGTGCAGAAGGAAAATTGAACAAACTATCGGAATCGGATCGCCGTTCTGGCTGGCGTCTTCTGTTTGATGGCAAGACCACGAAAGGCTGGCGGAATTATAAAAAAGAGGGAGTCAGCGATGGTTGGGTTGTCGAAGATGGCGTATTGAGCCGTGCCAAAAAAGGAGCCGGAGACATTATTTCTGAAGAACAATTCGAAGGTTTTGAACTTTCGATTGAATTTCGGATTTCGCCGGGAGGAAATTCCGGGATTATGTTTCATGTCACCGAAACAGAAGCCCGCCCCTGGCAGACAGGGCCGGAACTTCAAATTAACGATAACATCAACGGGCACGATCCGCAAAAAGCGGGGTGGTTGTATCAGCTTTATAGCCCCGGTCGTCCCGGTTGGATGAAAAATGTCGAAGCCAAAGCGGGGTTGGATCCAGAAAGAGAACTGGATGCCTGCCATCCTGCCGGGCAATGGAATCACATCTACCTCAAACAGACGCCGAATCAAAGCGAAGTGATGGTTAATGGGGTCAGTTATTATCGCTTCCAGAAAGGAAGTGATGATTGGAATAAGCGCGTTGCTGCCAGCAAGTTTGCGAAATTCAAAAACTTTGGTAAGCCGACCAAAGGACACATCTGCCTGCAGGATCATGGCGATTATGTTTCTTATCGAAACATAAAAGTTCGGGAACTGCCGAAAGAATACGATGTGCCAGATCCCAGCAACAGCACACTCGCATTAAAACCAGTCCTCGCTTTTCCCGATCTGCAATGGGATAACTGGGAACCGATTGACGAAAACGGCAAGGTAGTCCCTTTGCGTCCGTTGGTGATTACTCACGCAGGTGATGACAGCGGACGGATTTTCATCGCGACTCAATCTGGCACCATTCACGTTCTTCCTGAAGGAGCCAAGTCGAAAAAAACGGTTGAATACCTCAACATTAAAGACCGCGTTTTACATTGGAAAAAAGGGAATGAAGAAGGACTGCTCGGGATGGCGATTCATCCTGATTACAAAAAGACCGGCAAACTTTACATCTATTACACTTCATCGAAAGAGTCTCACACTTCGATTCTGTCAGAATTTCAGGTTGATCCTGCCAACCCAAATAAAGCCAAGGCAGATTCAGAGCGTATCATCTGGAAGTTTGCCCAACCGTTTGCCAATCACAACGGCGGGACAATCGCCTTTGGTCCAGATGGCTACCTTTACATGGCGCTGGGTGATGGCGGTTCGGGAAACGATCCGTTCGATAACGGGCAAAACATCAGCACGCTTCTGGGAAGCATCATGCGAATCGACATCAATAAAACTTCAGGCGATAAACAGTATGCGATTCCGCCAGATAATCCGTTTGTGAAAAGTCCCTGGGCGAAACCAGAAATTTATGCTTACGGATTCCGCAACCTGTGGAGATTTTCGTTCGACAGCAAAACGGGAGACCTTTGGGCAGCCGATGTTGGTCAGAACCAATGGGAAGAAATTAACATCGTGCAAGCCGGTCGTAATTATGGTTGGAACAGGCGCGAAGGAACCAACGGATTCAGTAACCGAGGTCAGGGGACTGTAATCAACGCGGTTGATCCAATCTGGGAGTACGATCATCAAGTTGGAAAATCGATTACCGGCGGAGAAGTTTATCGTGGAACCGCGATTCCTGAATTGCAGGGGAAATATATCTACGCAGATTTTGTGACCGGAAAAATCTGGGCACTCGATTACGATGTTAAATGCAACAAACTGAGAGGGAATTATCGAATCCCTTCCAATAAAATGCCTGTGATGACATTCGGTTCTGATCAATCGGGTGAAGTTTACTTTGGAATTGAAACCGCAAGCGGCAAAGGTATTTACCGTTTTGCTCACGATAAATAGGAACGGTTGTACGAAAAAAGCCAAACTCGGCAATAAACCGAGTTTGGCTTTCAGTACGGGCGAGAGGATTCGAACCTCCACTCCCATAACAGGAACACGGACCTGAACCGTGCGCGTCTGCCAGTTCCGCCACGCCCGCAGCGATTTTATCAGAAATTCAATGTTTATTTCCGGTAAAGCAGAGCTGTAGTATATCGTCATCGACAATGATGACAAGTATCTCAGAACAATGTTCACAACTTCCTGTTTTCTCCATCAGGAAAGTTTTACCGATTAGGTCGAATATAGTCATACAGATAAGGGAAACTCATTATGAAACGCAGAAGTTTTCTAGGAACATCGCTTGGAGTTGGAAGTTCACTGCTTGCTAATTCTTTTTATTCACCCAAAGCAACGGCTGCTCCCTCTGAACGAATTCGCCTGGGCGTAATCGGGTTAGGATCGCGTGGTTTCAATCTGATTGATGGTTTTCTTCGCGAACCCAATGCAGAAATTGTCGCCGTTTGCGATGTGGATCGATTGCATTATCGAGATCGTCCGTGGGGAAAAGGGAAAACTTTGGGTCGGGAACCGGCTCGGGAGTACATCACAAAACATGCAGCCAGAAAGAAAAAAAGCGGAATACACTCCGGTCCCGATGTTTACAAAGATTTCCGGGAGGTTTGCAGCCGTAGCGATATCGATGCGCTCGTGATCGCGACTCCCGATCATTGGCATGCTTTGTGTACATTACAAGGACTGAAAAACGGTAAAGATATCTATTGTGAAAAGCCAATTACTCACCTTTTCCGAGAAGGGCAACTTGTTTATCAGGAAGTTGAAAAGCAGAAAGCGGTTTTTCAGACCGGGTCTCAACAACGGTCCATGCGAGAATTTCAAATGGCTGTCAATCTGGTGAGAAATGGGCATCTTGGAAAAATTCAGAAGTTTGAAGTCGGCCTTCCTCCCGGCTATGAAAAACCGATGGGAAGCACAGATATTCTAACTCCTCGCAAAGATCTCGATTATAATTTCTGGTGTGGTCCTTCTGAAGTGTTGCCGTTGATGCAGGCCCGATTTCATCGCTGGTGGCGTGGGAATCGAGCCTACGGCGGCGGCGTTTTAATGGACTGGATCGGGCATCACAACGACATTGCACACTGGGCGTTGGGTGTTGATTTATCGGGACCAACTTCGGTCAAGGCAGTCAACTGGATTTATCCCGAGACAAAAATTTACAACACACCATTTCAGTACGAAATTCAAACAGAATATCCCGGCGGTATCACCGGTTCGATTTCAAGCAAAAATAAACAAGGGCTTAAAATTATCGGTGAGGATGGTTGGGTTCATGTGAGGCGTGGCAAAATCGATGCCTCGCAACGGGACTGGTTCAAGAAGGGTTTCAAAACCGGTTCCCACGATGTGCAAGCCTCTCCTGGACATGCGCGAAATTTCCTGGACTGCATCAAATCACGAAAAGCCTGCATCGCCCCTGCAGAAAACGGACACCGCTCGATCACGCCGGGGCACCTGGGGTATGTTTCTGCACAAGTAGGACGGTCTTTGAAATGGGATCCTAAAAAAGAAATAATCGTTGGAGATGAACAAGCCAATCAGATTCTAAACACCGTAAAATACCGTGAAGGCTGGAACGTAGGTTAGGCTTTCCAGTTCAACACAAGGTTGCAAGGCTGTTGGATTCATTTAAAAAGATAGCGAATATGAATGTTCAAAAATCGTGTGATTTAGTCAACAAAAAATGTCTTCCGTGTGAGGGAGGCGTCGAGAGGATGACGCAGGAGCAGGCGCTGTTACAACTTAAAGAACATCCCGGCTGGGAAATCACTCATCAAGGGAAACGTATTTGCAAAAGTTGGACTGTGAAAAATTTTGATGCGGGTCTCGTTTTTTTTAATGCGGTCGCGAAGATTGCAGAGAGCGAAGGACATCATCCCGATTTGCACCTTGCGGGATATCGCAACGTCGAGATCGAAATTTGGACACATGCCATTGGTGGTCTCTCTGAAAACGATTTCATTCTCGCAGCAAAAATTGACCAACTACCGATTGAATTGCAAGGTTGATCTTGCATCTGAGTAGACGTCTTTTTTTATTCGATTTTCAGAACGATTGATGCCCACTGCCTCTCATGAAAAGGGCAAAAGATTTCCATTACAATCAAAGCCAGCGTACTGCGTTGCGTTCCATGAAAATGAGAGAGTGAAACTTGTTGTTTTTGTGCCATTGAATCACCGGCATCAGACCTATGAAATGGATACCGTATTTGATGGGTGCAAGCACGCCATCCTACTTTCGCTGTGTGTGAGGTTCCCCAAAGATCATTCGTGTACTTGTGGTTAAAAATAATTCTCTGGAAATATCCTGCCGCATTTGCGCAGCATTTCATTGATAAGATACTAAGCCGAGATGGAAAACTTGATGCGATCAATTCCATTCGGCTTTATCGGCTGGGATCGGGAGGATGCGGTGCTGTTTGTGGAATTCGCTGAGTAGGTCATCCCAGACGTTGTACGGATTTGAATGAAACACAAATTCGCCGCTTGCTGGCAGGGCAAACCAATCGCCGCGTTCAAGTTCTGCTTCCAGTTGCTCGCTTTGCCAGCCGGCATAACCGGAATAAATACGGAATCGGCTACCGGGTTCTTCAAAGTCGGCTTTGACGATTTCCTTGAATGCTTCCTCACTGACTCCCACAAAAATACCGGGGGCTACCTTTAAATCCTCACCTCCCCAATTTGAGTTTTCGTGCAGCATACTCAACGCAGAAGGCTCGACAGGCCCGCCAACATGGATGACACTTTCGGAATCACACACATCGATATGCCCTGCCAATGCACTGGCAACATTCACAGAAGAGGGGCGGTTCACGACCACGCCCATCGCCCCTTCTTCGCCATGTTCCAAAATAAGAACGGTCGTGCGAAAGAAATTGGGATCGAGCAAATGTTTTGATGCCAAAAGAAATTGTCCGCGTAAAGAGTCTTCCATTGCAACCTGTCATCGGGAATTGTCGGCCTCTCAATGAGAACAGACAGACTTCTGCCTGAACTGTTTGAGTACGGCGTCACTTCAACTCTGTGGAAAAAAGATTCAATGAAGTATACGATAGCGGCCCCTGAGAGTGTAGAGTGAAAATTCCCGGTTTTGTTTATTTTCTGACTCCTTTGAAAATAGTCTTCTATGAGAAATCGTAAAACGAAGTTAATTATTGATGCAGACCCAGGAATCGGCGATGCGATTGCCATCATTATTGCTGCACTTGATCCGGAAATTGACCTGCTGGCAGTAACTGCGTGTGCAGGAGTTGTGAGCGGTGAACAGGCAAATCGGAATTTGCAGACGATTTTTAATCGGCTTGAACTGGCAAAGCATCCTCGTAACGGTTTTTGTGCCGAAGAGTCTGATGTTCTCATTCCGACACTTCAAGACGTTGCTGCAACAATCCTTCACGGCGAAAATGGATTGGGAAACTGCCCGGTAACAGCGGCTCCGCGTGCCACACCGAAGCAGTCCACAAAAGTTCTTGTTGATGCCGTTCGTGATAATCCCGGCAAAGTCACATTGTTGACATTGGGGCCGCTGACAAATTTGAAGTTAGCGGCAGATTCATCTCCCGGGTTTCTGCAAGAATTGGAAAATCTGATTTGCCTGGGTGGTTCCATCACTACCGGCGGAAATGTTACCGCAGCAGCTGAGGGAAATTTCTATGCTGATGCGCAAGCTGCAAAAAGCGTGATGGAATCTTCGGCTCACAAAATCCTTGTGCCTCTGGATGTTTCGAGTCAGCTTTTCCTGAATTATTCGGAACTTGACCGCCTGCCTCGTGCCGATCATTCTGCAATCACACAATTGCTCGATCAATTGCTACCGTATTCGCTGCGTGTTTCTCGCAGACATCTTGGTCAGGAAGGTATTCCGTTACACGAAATTGCGGCACTTTGTGCAGTAACCCGATCACAAATATTTTCGCGGCGTTTAATGTCGATGGAAGTCGAAACAGAGGGAAAACTGACAAAGGGAATGACCGTGTTCGATCAACGGAATTTGAGAAATCAGGATTCAAATATCGAAGTAGTGACGGAAATCGATACGCGAGCCGCGATCGACTATTTCACAGGCGTGCTTTGGAATGCGTTGGAGAGTGAATTACGTTAGCCGCTGGTAAATTTGTCCATTTCTTTGAAAATGAGTAACTATTCAGTGATGAGTGGCTGGGGACAAATTGTCGGAAGTCGTATGAACAATTAACGAAACGGCTGGTGACAATTTGCCCCCAGATGCAATCAGGTTGCCGGTTCTGGGGGCAGATTGTGCAGAAGTTTTCGAACAGGCATACTTTTCAAATAACAATCTGTCCCCAGATGGTATGAAAGCTCGCTGCTTGAATTGTTAGAATCTTTTTAAGAGTTTACGTTTCTTTAAGATCAAAACAAGGAGCAGCGAGCATGACTACTGTAACACGATTTGTGGGATTGG
>JAJRTM010000015.1 GCA_024278285.1 Planctomycetota bacterium | reverse complement strand
TGCGGCATCTGGTGCAAAATGGTGCAGCACTTAGTTCAGTTCGTGATGAAGCCTTTGCTCTCGCCTGCGCCTCGATCCGCAGAACACATGGGTTTGATATGCACCATGTGCAAATCTATGGGGCATCGGTCATGGGAAAACATGCCATTGCTGAGATGCAGACTGGCGAAGGAAAAACGCTTACCGCGGTGCTGCCTGCGGTGCTTTATGCGTTAGCCGGGCAAGGCGTGCATGTTGTCACGGTAAACGATTACCTGGCTGATCGGGATGCCACCGAGTTGCGACCTGTTTACGAACGGCTCGGTTTATCGGTCGGCTGTATTATTACCGATATGGAAGACGAAGAACGCAGGCAAGCGTATTCCCGTGATATTACGTACGGAACGTCGAAAGAAATGGGGTTCGATTTTTTACGGGATCGGCTACGGCTTGGTGCGGAAAAAATTGATGATCATGCCAAGGAGATATTTCTGGAACAGGAAGGGAGTCTGGTTCAGCGGGGACAGTTTTGCGCTCTTGTCGATGAAGCAGACAGTGTATTGATTGATGATGCGAGAACCCCTTTATTGATCGGAACTTCACAGGCGGAAGCACCGCAGCGAATCGCATTGTTTCGCTGGTGTTCCCGGGCGACAAAAAGGCTCGATCATGAAGTCGACCTGGTCGCGATCACGAAAAAACGGCAAGTCTTTCTGACCGATGCCGGTTGTAGAAAAGTGGTGCTGCTTGGCAAGCCGCCGTTGATGGAATCGATCGATATGGAAACGATCTACGAAAATATCGAACGCTCGCTGGAAGCACAGTTGTACTATCAACGAGATCGACAATACACCATCCACGAAGATGAAGTGGTGATTGTGGATGAATCGACCGGGCGTTTAATGCCCGGACGAAAATGGCAAAACGGTTTGCATCAGGCGATTGAAGCCAAAGAAAACCTGCCGATTACGTCCCCCACGACAGACGCAGCGCGTATTACGGTGCAACGTTTTTTTCAACAATATAAACATATTGCAGGCATGACCGGAACAGCCTGGAATGGAAAAAAAGAACTGCGTAAAACATATCGCTTAGGCGTACTGCGAGTTCCGACAGATCGTAAATGTGTTCGAAAGAAATGCCCGACGCGCGTGTTTGTTTCTCAAAAATCCAAGTACGAAGCGATTGTCGAAAGTCTGGTCGAACTGCACGCACAAAACCGGGCGGTTCTGGTCGGAACTCCTTCGGTAGATGCTTCTGAACGGCTTAGTGAGGCACTCACAGAAAAGAAGATTGAGCACGAAATCCTCAATGCGCGATATCATGAAATAGAAGCAGATATTATTTCAAGAGCGGGGCAAAAAGCAGCGATCACCATCGCGACCAACATGGCTGGACGAGGAACCGACATCAAACTTTCTGAAGAAGTTGCTAATGCGGGCGGATTACACGTGATTGCCACCGAAATGCACAGTTCTGCCCGGATAGACAGACAACTGGTCGGACGTTGTGCCAGGCAGGGAGACCAGGGAACGTATCAGTTTTTTCTGTCTCTCGAAGATGAATTATTAACCTCCCTGCCGCCCGAGCGAGTCAAACGATTAAAAAGGCAAGCGATGAGAACCAGCCAGGGGGAGCTACCTTCGAGGTGGGCGAGGCTGTTTCGCAAAACACAACGTTTTCTGGAACGACATCATTACAAACAGCGTAAAGAAATGCTGAAACATGAGAAAAAACAGATGGAAACATATAGACGAATCGGATTAAATCCGTTTCTGGAAGCAGCGGAACAAGGTTAAGGGAACCTCTATTTATTCAAACGGAGCACAGACATTCCTGTCTGTATCGTTTGAGCATGCTCCATGATAAGCAGACAAGAATGTCTACCCTCCACCTCGTAGGATTTTTTGAATTAAATAGAGGCTTCCATCAGTGCAATTTGTGTCAGGCTGGAAAGTCTAACCTACATTTTCAATGGCCTGCTTGATTCAGTGTTTTTGGGTTAGGTATGTGCAGAATTAACGACAAAACGGTATAGTAAAATCATGTTGACAAGTTGGATTTCAAAAGGGAGCAAGATGATCCATTCAATAAGAGGTGAATTTTTTCTGGCAGGGTTGCTGGCGGTTTCGTTTGCAGCTTATGGTGAGGCTGTTTGTATCGCTGAGGACTCACAACCTGAGCGTGTCATTTATGTCGCGAACTGTTCGATGGAACCGCTTTACAAAGCGAAAGTTTCTTCAGACAGACCCGGCGTATTGGCTGAAATGAAAATTGAAGAAGGGGATCAGGTTAAACACGGGCAGGTTCTGACCAGATTGCAAGATGATGTCGCGCGGGCGACAGTTGCGATTGCAAAAAGCAAACAGAAAATAATATTGAAGTTCGACTGGCTGAAAAAACAAGCGAAGTTGCCAAGGCAGAGCTTGATCAAGCAAAGCAAATGGATGCCGGACCAGGCTTGCAGGTGGTTACCCGCTATGAATTACGACGCTTGCTACTGTCGGCAGAACAAACAGAGCTTCAAATTGAACAGGCGAAAAATGAATTGGAAGTTCGCAAATTGCAATTGGCAGAGGCCCAAGAGCGACTCGAAGAACACTTGATTATCAGTCCGATTGACGGAATGGTCACTCGCCGACTGCTGAATTCGGGAGAATCAGTCCAGCAGGGAAGTGAAATTATGGAGATCACCAATTTCAAAATCCTGAAAGTGATCGGAAACATTGAAGTCGTCGATGCCTTCAAGATAAAAATCGGAGACCCGGTTGTCGTTCGGCTGGAAGACCCAGCGATATCCGCGCAGATAAACAATGCAACGTTCAATGGAACAATTCGGTTTATCGACGGGGCTGCCTCAGCCGTTGCTCAAAAAGTACGGGTCTGGGCAGAAGTTGAAAACCCGGATGGTCTGCTACTCCCCGGCTTGCGAGCGACAATGCAAATTCTTCCTCCCGACAGAACCGCCAACGCAAATTAAAGCTTGCACGTAGTCGCCTTAGCTATTTTATAGGAGCCAAGTTGTTCTGTTTGAGTCAAGTCCTTGCATCAAATAAAAAACAGGGATGGCTCAGACGCATCGCGTCTGAGTTGCAAAGCAACAAGAAGTCCGAGAATACGGTT
>JAJRTM010000014.1 GCA_024278285.1 Planctomycetota bacterium | reverse complement strand
ATATCTTTCGCTTCGACGCCAATATCAACAGACGTACTTTTCCCTTGCAGATGAATCGTGCGTGGTTTCAAATAAACGCCATTACTCGGGCGAACGAATAACAAAACAGTTGAATTCGGATGATTCGTATTGATGACCAACTTGACTGATTCGCCCGGCTGGTACGTTTTCTTCTGTGGGATGATTTCCAGATCGTTAAATTTGGAATCGACAAAATCGGTTTGGTCACCTCTCACCAGAAAAACATAACCTCCTTCTTGCGTATTCCCTTTTTTATCCTTCACGGAATACGAAATCCGATACTGCCCCGCTTTGGATGCTTTGAATTTGAGTGCCGCTTCCCCTTTATCGTTCGTATCCAAAGGCCAGGTTTCGATAACGGTTTCGGTTGGCGTTCCATTTTTATCGTAGGAAATTGAAAGCAGTTTCAGTTCGCCTGTTCCCTGAATCGGTTTCTTAGCGAGAGTATGTGCTTTCATGTTCGCGGTAACGACATCCCCCACGCGGTAATATCCACGGTCCAACCAGGTGAAAACTTTGAATGGCTCGCGTGCTACGAGAACGGAACCGCTTCCCAGAATCGTGCGACGGGACTCGTCCACCACTTCCACAGAGATCGTATATTTGTGATCTTGATCGCCATGCACTGCCTTGGCGAGCGCAGTATCAATTTCGACTTTGACGGTTCCGTCCGGCCCGATTTCAACTTCGTTTTCCAGAATCAATTCAGGCGGCTCGTGATGACGCCACCAGATTGGTGAAGGCCGGAAACAGCCCCATTTATAGAAGCCGGGGTACCAGTTGTAATCATTTCCGAACCACCAGTATCCGTTGCCGTACAGCCAATCCCAGGAATCAACCGGGTACCAACGCGAATCGTGCGAAGTCCGCTCAACTTTGTATTTCACTTTTGCATTCAGAACCGGAGCCCCAAAGAAATATTTTGCTTTAATGGTCGCGGTAATTTTATCCCCCAGCTTGACCGGTTCGCTCGGGGCATCAACGCTTACTTCGTATTCCGGTTTTTTATATTCTTCGACACGAAAACTGCTCCCACCGCCCACACCATTTTGATGGGGAATCTGAATGCGATAAACACCAAGGACTGCTTCTTCTGCAAGTTCAATTTCTCCATTGAATCCGCCGAATTCATCTGCTGTAAATTCTTTTTCGAGGATTTTTTCGCCTCGTGGATTACTGATGACCACGTGAAACTTCTTACCTGCAAAGACGGCTTTGTCGTTATTCAGGTAATCAGCTTTGCGAACCCAGAATTTGAAATTCACTTTTTGACCGGGACGATAAACCGGGCGGTCGGTAATCGTGAAGACTTTATTTTGTCGGTATTCCTGCCAGGATCGCCGCGGATACCAGATGCCACTGAAGCCGAGGTACGCGAAACGGTCGTCTTTTGTTTTGACAGTCATCAACCATTGATAGTTGCGAGGCATCAACTTTTCGCCAACCACCAGTTGCCCCTGCTCATCCGACTTCTCAGCGAACTCAGAAATTCGAGTGATGGTCTGTTTTCCATTCGGGCGTTCAAAACGATACCCGAAGAATTCCACTTTCGCATTCGGCACCGGCTTGCCGCTTCGTGCATCTGCAATGTAGTACCACTGTTTATTATCGAGCGGCTTTTTGATGATCGCGGTATCTTCGAGCCAGACGATAATCCGACTCGTGTTGCCATCTTTCAATGTTGCGGTCAGCAAATAAGCCCCCGCTTTTTGAAGAGGCGTGGTGATGCTAATTCGTCTGTCAAAATGATTCGGACGTGGTTCCAATTCCAAATCCCATTTCGCGACCTGTTTCCCCAGGTATTTTTTCTGATTTTGTCGAATCAAAAGATGGCCGATGTTCCCGAAGTTGATCTGATTCCAGTCCGGTTTTTGTGGTTTGGCACGAAGATATTTCTTCGCATCTTCAATGAGCTGAATATAGTTGATTTTGGTTGCAACCAGTTTCACGTTGCTTCCGTTACGGAACCGGAAAGAAACCTTGGCCCCTTCGCCGGAAGGTTTCACGCGATCCCCTTCAAAGGTTCCCCAGTTATTGACAATTTGTGCGAGACGATCTTTTTTCCAGTTGCGCGAACCTGCCCCGAACGATTCAATACTTTGCTCCCAATACCGGGTGGCTTCGGGGTACTGCTGACGATTCTCAAAAATCCCAGCTAGTTGCCCGAGCGCATTTTCTGCATATCCTGTTTTCGGGTTTTCGACAATCTGTTTGAAGATGGCAATAAAGTTGAATTCACCAGGCAGTTCAAACCGTTTCACACCAGTAGCCAATTTGGCGATTGTTTCCGATTCCTTCAAACTACTGACGGCAAACGGGCCGGTCTGTTCGTCATGTTCTTTTCCCTCGACTTCTTCTTCGACACTTTTTGCAAGCAGTGGTCCGATGTAGCCGCGCATTGCCTGCACGCCAAACTGCTGATGCAAAAATTGTCCCCAGGTCCAGCGAATCTGATTCGTCAACTCTTCATTGGCAGACTTCGCCTGTTCAAGCAGCCATCGCCAACGCTCGCCATCGTTTTGAGCCGCTTTCCAGTTTTTCGGTATCTGAAACAGAACCACATTGCCATTTTCATCAACCGGGGCGCCGCGGACTGCACCGAAGTTGCGGTTGTATCCGGTGACATAGTCAGGCAGTTTTGAAAGATCGGTCAAGCTCTGGAGCATCCAACTTCGATGGGAACCTTCGCGCTGGTAGGACACTGCTCGTGCGACTTGCAGATAAAACTGCCCAATCTCCAGTGAAGTTGCCTTCTTTCCCGGCTCTTTTTTAATCAGCGACATCGCCTCAACAAACAGTTGCAGACTACGTACACGATCTCGCTCTTGTGCATTGGCAAACTGTGCACCGCGGTTGCCGCGGTGATTGCCGCGATGAAACTGACCTTCGACGATATGCCCGTAATGACGCAATCGGAGATAACTCTCCGCGACCCCTGCAATCACTCGCCAATGGTTGGCATGTTCTTCCGCTACTTTTTCCAGAAAGATATCTGCCGAGTCGAGATTACCCAGACGCTGCGAACATTCCATAAATTTGTTGATCGCATGAATGACATCTTTCGATTTCGCGTTTCGCTTCAACGCAACTTTCTGATAAAGAGCTTGAGCCTCTTTGTAGTTGCCTTGTTTATGGAGTTTATCCGCTGTTTGTTTCAAATTCTCGACTGGTTTTTCCGCACCAACCATGATCGCACCAATCAGCAAAAGCCCACTGAACCCAAAAACAACGGAAGATTTCCACATTCCACAACACCCTTAATTATACAAGTTACCAGAAGCTCGCGAAGTGCTTATTAAAAGAGTCGCCTTTGAAACGAGGATATCAATCGCGAGAAAACCAGGAAAGTCCAAGCTACCACTGGGACGCGGCACAGACTGAAAATGTTCCACGAAAATTGTCCCCATTGGAAAAAGTGACTGGATTAACTTTCTTTCGCGTGTAAAAAAATAATAATGAAGTGGCAACCCCCTCAAGCCGGGATGATTGCATCTTGATCAAGCTGTATCGTAGAATACTCAGTTGAGTTTTATGAATTCCCCACGCAGTTGACTGCTGAGAAAGAAGCAACATGAATACTGAATCACGCAGAGAATTTATCACCAAATGTGCTGTTGGTGGAACTGCTTTTTTTCATGCGGGATTGCCGAGCATTGTTTATGGAGCGAAGAAATCGGAAGGCCAGAAACCATCTGCAAAAGTGCAATATGGATTGGTCACCTACAACTGGGGCAAAGATTGGGATCTGCCTACGCTGATCAAAAACTGTGAAACGGCAGAAGTTCCCGGCGTTGAACTGCGAACCACGCACAAACATGGCGTTGAAAGAACCTTAACCGCGGCTCAGCGATGCGATGTCAAAAAACAATTTGCAGACAGCCCGGTCACGCTGGTCGGAATCGGCAGCAACGAACGGTATGACAATCCTGACCCCAAGACTCTAAAAAAAGCGATATTAGCGACGCAAGATTTCATCAAGCTGAGCCACGATGTTGGCGGGACCGGCGTGAAAGTAAAACCGAATTCGTTCCATAAAAATGTGCCTCACGAAAAGACAATTGAGCAGATTGGAAAAACACTCAATCAGTTAGGAATATATGGGCAGGAATGGGGGCAACAAATCCGTCTGGAAGTCCACGGGCAATGTGCACCACTTCCCACGATCAAAAAAATTCTGGATATTGCAGACCATCCCAATGTCGCGATCTGCTGGAACTGCAACCCGCAGGATCTGCAGGGGGCAGGTTTGGAACACAATTTTAATCTCGTGAAAAATCGCATGGGCGCGACCGTCCACATTCACGATTTAATCAACTCATCGTATCCGCATCAGCAATTCTTCAACCTGCTGGCAAAAGCAAACTACTCCGGCTGGTTAATGCTGGAAGAAGGAAAAGTCCCCCAGGAAAACCTCGTCGCCAAACTGACCGAGCAAAAAAAACTCTTCACAAAAATGTGGCAACAAGCCCAGTAAGATCGACGGATAATATTCGCGATTATACTACTCCCGGTCAAGAATGGCACAATTATTTAACGGCAAGCCGAAGGCGACTGCGCAGGTGGGCTGGATAATAAAGGCTTGCTGTTCAACGAAACAATATCAATCGTCTCAGGTATAATGCTGAGTGATTACAGCCTCGATTCTTCCCTGCGATACCATACATTTATTGTTTAACGACAAAGTTCAGCCTGATTTTGGAACTTTTGAGTAACAGCAGACCTGTTTACGCAGTCGCCTTCGGCTTGCCGTTAAACGAATTATCTGTCATTGTGCAAAATCTTAAGAACAAATGGGACTTTCATTGAGTACTTACCTTTTTTGATACGACTCCAGACGATTGAGGTACTCTTCCAGGCGGGAAGAAAGTCGAGTTTGTTGCTGGGCGGAAAATTGATCAGAAGCAAATGACGTGCTCACATATTTTTCGAAGCAGCCGATCGCGCTGAGTAGTAAATTACTGTGATCGAAAACAGCGATCACTTTTTGTTCTGTTTGGGTTAGTGGGCGGACTGTCTGGTAAATGGCAATCGCTTCGGTCCATCTGTTCCAGTCATTCCCGGCGATGCTGCCGAGCAGTCGTGTCATATCTGTGAGAACCGAATCGGTCCCGAACGCAGCCGGGTCGATCATGCCAGTCACTTCGTCTTTTGTGAATAAAATATGATCTCGCCAAAGGTCTTTGAACACCGACTGCAAAGGGAGATTTTGTTGACTGGCGATCTTTAATTCGTCCCATAACAAAACAGCTTGCGAACGAAAAACAGCTTGCAAGCGTTGATGAAAATTCTTTGCTTCTTCTGATGCTGACCGGCTGCCAAATTCTACCGGAATGCCCGCTTTAAGATAATGTTCCATTTTATTGAGGCGATGTTTCAAACTTGCGGATTGGCCCGTGCAAGCTGGACGAAGCCACGAATAATGCTCTTGTTTCGGCACATGATTTGCTGCTGTAAGATGCAGGCGAGCCAATGCCAGCATGATGTTTTTCAGCTTTTGTGCGGAACAAGAATTTGCTGAGATCGATTCGCCCGGCAACCACGGTTCGATATGAATCATCCTGCCCGAAGTAGAAATTGTGGCGACGGTGCCATCTGTTTTTCTTACCGCAGGGGCAACATAAGCGATGCCTTGTCGGTGAATATCTTCCAGAAGTCTTGTCAGGGCTTCGAGTTTGGGTAGGGAACGTTCAGAAGCGGGCCAGATTCGTAAAGCATAATTTTGATTGCCTGCACTGTATTGATAGACAATTGCTCCGCTGAATCCAGTTGAGGCGGAAGCAGGTGGCCACCGCACAGGCTGGAAAGCTGGGCCATATAATCCGATTGCGTGACGTAATTCCTGCTCCGATTGTAGTGGCGGCATGGTTTAATCATTGACATAACGGTTTTAGCGGGTGTACAAGATTAGTATAAACATTGTGTGTAAAAACAGAAGAGGGTTCAAGCTCTTCTATTTTTGAAGTAGATTGCTGCGGAATGATTCGCGCATCGTGTAATTTTAATGATGACCAGGCTCTTTCAGGAGGAAAGTGAGTGGCAGGCCCGTTGGGGCATTGTTTTTTGGAGATGATTTCTCATGAAAAAGAGCTTTCGAAGTTT
>JAJRTM010000181.1 GCA_024278285.1 Planctomycetota bacterium | reverse complement strand
CTGGAAAGCGAATTATTCGGACATGTGCAGGGGGCATTCACGGGAGCTTCTCAGGATAAAGTCGGTAAATTTCTGCTGGCAGATGGTGGCACATTGTTCCTCGACGAAATTGCAACCGCGTCACCTCAGTTGCAAGTAAAGTTGCTGCGAGTGTTACAAGATCACGAATTCGAACCAGTCGGCGGAAATAAAACGCACAAGGTTGATTGCAGACTTGTTCTGGCGACAAACGAAGACCTCGAACAACTTGTCGCAGAAGGAAAGTTCAGGCAAGATTTGTATTACCGAATCAATGTGATCTCGTTAACGCAGCCGCCTCTTCGGGAACGAGTTGGCGACATCCCACTGCTTCTCGAACATTACCTGAAGCAGTTCAACGAACAAAACGGCAAAAACATTGAAGGATTCACTGATGAAGCAATTCAATACATGCAGCGATACAGTTGGCCGGGTAATGTTCGCGAGTTGGTAAATGTGATCGAGCGAGCCGTTGTGTTAAGTCACAGTAATATTATTACTGCCAGCGATTTGCCAGAAAGTATTCATAAGCAACTTGAAGTTGGAACCGTCCCCGCCCACTTCGGCGGCAACTCATTGAAGTCGGCGTTGGCTAATCCCGAGCGACAGATTTTAATTGAAGCACTCGAATCGAACGGCTGGAACCGCCAGGAAACCGCCAAGATGCTCGGCGTGAATCGAACGACATTGTATAAGAAAATGAAAAAGTTCGATATCTCTTACGAAACCTGCCACGCTTAAGAAACCAGTTTTCATAAAAAAAGCGAGCCAGGGAGTAAACTCCCTGGCTCGCTTTTTTGTCTCTTACGTTTTATGAGTGAGGTTCTGTCGTGAGCATGGGACGTTGCTTGACTTGGTTCGCGTCCCAGATTTCCTGATCTTCTTCCGTTGCCCAGGGCAGTGGCTGATCGTGCGGGATATTTTCTTCTGGTCCTGAATGCAGTTGATAGCAATCTTGTGTAGAAGCTTCTGCCGCCTTGGCAAAGAATCGCTGGAACCACAGCATCCCCGTGACATAATGCGTCGGGCTGAGCAATCGAATTTGGATGCCTCGATCATAGCAGTCGAGCAGCATCCCAAAAAATCCACTTGGCACATACTTCACATGTGAAATCGCAAAGCAAAGCGATTTTTTATCTTCCTGTTCCGTCAAACGAGAAACCGTTTCTCGAAGGAGTGCCAAATCTGCCCCGTCCCAAATTTCAATCGGCCCCATATCTAAAGTGACCGTTCCATTATCTTCATGAAGACTGATTCGCTGGCGTTTTTTTCGTGGCATGACTCGACTGCTCTCCCTACATGGATGATTGCGTGTGTGATGTGAGTACGACAACACAGAACTAACGCAAGCGGTGCGCCACTGGAGAACAGTGAAGAGGGCTCCCGGCGAAGGGTAATGTAAGTGCTGTGGTATATGCGAGTTACGTCCGCCTGTTCTTGGCGGGCAACATTCAGACCTGTTGCATCAAGGCATCATGGGCGTCCTGATGATGCCAACGCGAATCACAGACGATGGATGCAAACAGAATTATACAGGGGCGATGAGAGGCAATGCGAAAAGCGACGCACTATGCCTCTATTGGCGGTAACTTGTAAACCATCGTTGTTGAAGCGCCAAATCCGAGCAGCCATCTTAAGTAACCGAAATGCTCTGTCTTTGTTTCAATAAAGCCGTTTCGTTCATAAAGCTTTCTGGCTTGTCGGTTGGTATCAATTACATCCAGACGAATTTGCTCGAACTGTTCTCGCCTGGCATGAGCAAAAAGTTCTTCGAGTAAACGTGTTCCAATCCCCTTGCCACGCATCTTGGAGGCGACTGCGATCCCATCCATCAACAGTTCTCCAGGGACCGGTTTTCGTTCATACAAGCTGAAGAGAATTGCTGCCCGGTTGCCTCGAATAAATCCGAGTTGTGAAATGAGTTGCCGATAATTCATTCCGCCCGTGAGAGAACCGCTTTCAGTCTGGAAGCCAGCAATGCCAACAAGTTGACCGTTGCTTATCGCAGCGATTGAAAACTTCAATAGAAACGCCTGTGAGATTAAATTCACCCGATCCGCCTGCGAAGCAATAGCCATCGAAAACTTTTGCCCGAACGCCGTTTCATAAAGCACTGCTGCTTCATCACGTTTTTCTTCAGGAGTTCCCAGAAGGTATTCGATGTTACTCTCGGGCATCTTTAGTATCTTATCAATGAAATGCTGCGCAAAAGTGGCAGGATATTTTCAGGCGAGCCGGGGGTGTTAACCCCCTGGTTACTCTGCTGTTACAGATCGGCAACCAATTGGCACTCGAAAGTTACCAGGGTCATCACTGACCCGGCTCGCCTGATTTCTGTTTTCTTCCGGCTTGTCCGGGTTAGAAACTCACGGGTAAATCAGAGAGTGAATTATCTTGGAAACCACATTTGTCAGGCTGGAAAGCCTAACCTACAATTCTTTTATCTGGAGTCGTAAGAAATCCGAGCGGATTTCCGCAGCCGTTTTACTGTTTGGTGCCATTTCTGTTCGATCAGATGCGAAAGGATTTCCGGGCGGGCATCTTCGAGACTGAGTTGACCGGGAATTTCTTTTTCAACGTAAATTAGATGCACGCCAAATTTACTGCGAAACGGCCTGCCTATCTGTTTCACCTCTGTCTTGAAAACCTGCTTTGCGATCTCGGCTGGCATCTGTCCGGTGAATGCGAATGTCCCTAAATCGCCTCCCTGTTTCGCCGAGGGAGATTGTGAATGTTTGCGGGCTGCTTCGACAAAACTCAACTCTTTTCTTTCGATCCGATTTTTCAATTCAGTCAATAGATTGATCGCCTCGGCAACCTGTTGCTCGGTTGCATTCTTAGGAAGTTTAAGAAAAATCTGGCGAGCTTGCCGCTGCGTCCCATCAAGTTCTGTCCGATGTTGTTGAAAGTAATCCGCGATTTCTTTTTCAACGATTACCTGTTGCACATATCGCTGCCATGCGAGTGGCAACGATAATTCTCGTTCAAGATCTTTGCGTGTCATCCCCAGTTTTTTTAGTAACTCTTCAGGTGAGTCCACATTTTTAAGCATCTTTTCGATGATCGCTAATTGGCGTTCCAGCGTTGCTTTCGGTGCCGTTACTTTTCGGGAATCGAGAAACTGTCGAACCAGTGTGCGGTCAATCAACTGTTCAAGGAATTGCTTCTCGTACTTAGACCACTCCTGTTCAGGAATACCCTGCGTGAGCATGTAAAGATGCAACCGGTCTGCATCAATTTTCTCTCGATTGACCGTTGCAACAACGGGAGAAGACTGCGAATGAGCATCTTGCGGAAATGAAAAAACCGCAGATAACATCGCCACTAGAAGAAGATGTTTTCTCATTTCCCTTACCCTCACAGACCGTAGGGTCCGCTGTGCGGACCATTATTAAAGCTAAGAAGATGTATCAATCATGGCCCGCGCAGCGGACCCTGCATTTTATATTTATGCTGCATTTTTATTCGACTTGGCACAAACTGCCTGGAAACCGACTTCGACTTCTATCGCTTCTCGATTGGAATCGGTTCGCCGAATTTCGACACGGAAGCCGTGCGGGTAAACGTCCCCTAATATCACTTCCACTTCTGCATCACCCAGCGGTTCACATTCCATCTGCGGAACCGAAGAGAACGAAGGCGTAAAGGCTACGTGAGCCGCCTTTTGAATTTGTCCCGCTGCCAGCTCCAGTCGAATCATTCCCTCGATAATATCCGCCCCTTGCTCATCCTGTTTGCGGGAAAGCCACTGAGTGAGATGCTCTTCTGGCTCGGCTTGCTCAACACAATTCGATAAGTCATTCGTTGAATTGATGCTATCTGAATGAGCAGGCCAAACCTGCGAATCAATATCTGAGGAAAGTAAACCGAGAGAGAGATCAGCCAGGAAAAAACCGAGCAACAATAATATTCCAATGCCCAATAATACCGTCAGTGAGGAACTTCCGGGAAGCATTGCCAGCGTCATGAAAGCAGCCCCTGCAAAAAACAGGCCGGGCCAGAGGAGAGTTTCCCAGACAGATCGCAACCGATTTTCAACTCCTTTCAGAAGCCCCCAATTAACAGAAAGCACGATTCCATTAAGCAGTAAAATGACTCCGAAGGCGCGAACAGGATCGGCATTGGGAATAAAACTTCCTAGAATACGACTACATAAAAGTAGCAGTCCCACGAGCAACCAGAGGCAACTCAGCCCCCAGCCAATCTGCAAATACGGGGAGCTTTTTAACTTCGTTGCCCAATCATTCAGACTGGTTGCAAGTCGCGATTTATTTAAGCTATCCATGGAAACACTCCTTCGTCTCCTCTGTAAACCAATTCACCCGGGGGTTAACACCCCCGGCTCGCCTGATACGTTATTTCTGGATTTGATTAACTCATCACAAAATCTGTTGCAGGGACTTCGGCTTCCAATCCAAGTGCATCGCGAAGTGCAGAGGCTTTGTCGGTAGCTTCCCATTTGAAGTCGGGATCGTTGCGACCGAAGTGTCCGCCCCAGGCAGTTTTCTGAAAGATCGGGCGTCGCAAATCGAGTGTTTCGATAATTCCTTTGGGAGTGAGCGGGAAGATTTCTCGAACCGCATCCGCAATTTTTTCTTCATCAACAACGGCTGTTCCGCCTGTAGTGATGTGAATACTAACTGGTTCTGCAACACCAATCGCATACGCCAGTTGAACTTCACATTCACTCGCCAGCCCTGCCGCAACGATATTCTTGGCAACGTATCGAGCCATGTACGCTGCAGAGCGATCCACCTTGGTCGAATCTTTTCCACTGAATGCGCCGCCGCCATGACGTCCCCAACCGCCGTAAGTGTCAACAATAATTTTTCGACCCGTCAAGCCGGTATCGCCATGCGGTCCACCGACAATAAACTGACCAGTCGGATTGATATGATACTCTGTTTTATCATTCAAAAACTTGGCAGGCACAACATCGTTGACAATTTCGTTAATCACATATTCTGAAATTTCTTCTTGAGAAATATCAGGAGAATGCTGTGTCGAAACAACAATCGCAGAAACCCCAACCGGGCGACTGCCATCGAATTCGACAGAGACCTGCGATTTATTATCGGGACGAATCCAGCTCACGCCTTCTTTCTGGCGTGCTTCGGTCAAACGATTCAAAATGCGATGCGATAACGCAATCGGGACAGGCATATATTCTTCGGTCTGATTGCAGGCGAACCCGAACATCAAACCCTGGTCGCCTGCGCCGTCGCGGTCCACACCCATCGCGATATCGCCAGATTGTGAATGCAGTTTGACAAGCACTTCACAGGTATCTGCATTGAAGCCGATATCATCACTGGTGTAACCAATTTCCCGAATCACTTTACGAGTGACTGCTTCGTAATCGACATCTGCATTGGCGGTGATCTCACCAGCCAGGCAGACAAAATCGGTTGTGCATAAAGTTTCGCAGGCCACACGAGCCATCGGATCTTGCGCAAGAAGTGCATCCAGAATTCCATCCGAAACCTGATCCGAAACTTTATCCGGATGCCCCATGCTGACCGCTTCACTCGTAAAAAAATAATTCGCCATGTTATTCCTCAAAAATCAAACTGTTTTATAAATTGTAAGCTGTAGGGTCCGCTGTGCGGACCATTGCTGAAGCATGTACCTCTTTTCGGTCCACACAGCGGACCTTACGCTTGACTAACCGCCGAGACGCCTTTTATCTTACCGGTTTATGCTTGTACTTAAAGTCTGTAAGCGGGAATCAAGCCGCTCTGGAGGAAAATGCCCTACCTTCCAGGCTCAGCATCCGTTCCAACTGGTTGATCGTTTTATCCGTGGCTCCTCGCTTTGAAAGCACATATTCGGCAGCCGCAGCTCCCATTGCATGCCGTAACCTGCTGTCTTTAATCAGGTTACGCACATTTCCCTGAAGAGAACTATGATCTTTAACAACCTGGCAGGCATTTCGGTTCTTCAACTCATCGACCACATCAGCAAAATTCCATGTGTTCGGGCCAAACAGCACCGCACAGCCATAAGCGGCTGGTTCCATCATGTTTTGACCGCCGCGGTTGGTTAATGTTCCGCCCACATACGCGATATCTGCTAACCCCCAACAGGCAGAAAGTTCGCCTAATGTGTCGAGAAGCAGCACCGTTTGCTTTTCTGATTTCGACTGAATTCCTTCAGATCGCTGGATCAATTGACAGCCGTTTTGTTTGATCAGATTCGCGACTTCCTCAAATCGCTCTGCATGACGCGGGGCGAGAATCAATTGCAATTCAGGGAATGTTTTTCGTAGTTGTTTCCAGGTATCAAGAATAATTTGCTCTTCGGGCGCATGCGTGCTTCCCGCCATCAGTACCATCACATTTTCTTCAATCCCGAATGCGGTTCGTAATTCGCAAACCGCAGCAGCATTTCGATCAGTCATCAAGCGATCGAATTTCATCGAGCCGACATTGTGCAGAGAAGTCGGGTTTGCACCGAGTGCCTCAAACCGCTTTTGATAAATTTCGTTCTGCACCGCGATACAACCGAACGGCTGTAGTAACGGACGAACCAATTTTTGAATGCGGGAATACCCTCGAAAACTTTTCTCGCCCAGGCGTCCGTTAATGATTGCAGCCGGGATGTCTCTTCGATGTGCTTCGCCAATTATGTTGGGCCACAATTCCAGTTCGACCAAAACAAAACCGTTGGGTCGAATCCGATCAAAAGCCTTGCGGACCGCCCAGGTAAAATCAAGCGGACAGTAACACAAGAGACAATCTTTGAATTTATCTTGCGCAACTTGCAACCCCGTGTTGGTTGTTGTGCTGATGACAATTTCCCATTCAGGATGCCTTTTCTTCCAGGCAGCGACAATCGGTTCAAGCTGTAACACTTCGCCCACGCTGACCGCATGAAACCATAAGCAGGGAGCATCGCCAGTTCGCGTGGGAAGATTTCCCCACAATTTTTGCGACCAGCCATCGCGATATTTTCCCTGCGTCCATCGGCGATAAAAAAGCATCGGCGAGACAGACAGAATCAAAAGCAGATAAATAACATTCAGCACATAACGCATCAGGGAATCCATTCCCAAAAAAAGTAGGTTAGTATCTTATCAATGAAATCCTGCGCAAAGCTGGCAGGATATTCTGAAAACCCGTAGGTTAGGCTTTCCAGCCTGACAAACCGAATTGATATTATTTTTGACTAAAGTAGCCTATGAAACTCCTTCAATAGTAGTCGTTTTGTAACTATTCAGCTTAGACGTAGGGTCCGCTATTGCGGACCCTACACACAATCTTTATTTCTGCAAAAACACAGACAATCCCGTTTCGTTTCCTTGTTGAGTGCCACGGCTCTGTGAGCCGTGTGAACTGAAATTCAATACTTCTGTTTTGAGATAATCTCAAGTCAAACGCAGCACGGCTCACAGAGCCGTGGCACACGAAAACCATTATTTTGCGTTACAGACTTTCAATACAAACAGACTAAGGTAGCTCGAATAATTACTGTCTGATTTCATTTGTTTTTTTGGCCAAAGGCCTCTTTCACCATAGCCTGGGGCAACGCCCCAGGTAAAATTGTTTGATTGCTCTTTTTGGCTGAAAGCCATATTCAATACCGTTGTTTATGGCTTTCAGCCAAAAGGTTGACGACTCATCTCTTCCTGGGGCGTTGCCCCAGGCTATGATGATTTTGGCCTTCAGCCAAGAAAACAAAACATCAAGGCTACGACAGTTATTGTTCGAACGCTCCTAAGGTAGCTCGTTGTGTCAGGCTGGAAAGCCTAACCGACCTTACCAGGATCATCACTGACCCGGTTCGCCTGTTAACTTTTTCCGTGACACTTTTTGTATTTCTTGCCACTGCCGCAGGGGCAGGGATCGTTTCTGCCGACTTTTTCGACCCGATTCCTAATCGGTTCAATTGTTTTATCCGGGGCGCCCGGTTCCGGGGGAAGATTTCCTTCCACGATGTTTTCTGTGCCAGCCGGTTCGGGAGGAAGTTCTTCTTCGAATTCATCATGTTCAATCGCAGTAATTTCCCACAACGAACTGACAAAGTCCGGGCTTTCACTTTCGACGCGAAACAAGGCAGATGTCACCTGCTCGCCCACGCGATCCCACATCGAATCGAACGCCTTCATCCCTTCCTTTTTGTATTCAACTTTCGGGTCTTTCTGTGCGTAACTGACCAGGCCAATTCCAGACCGCAAGTGATCCATATAATAGAGATGCTCTTTCCACGCATGGTCAAGCACTTCCAGCATAATCATTCGTTCGGTATGCGAAAACTCCGGGCGATAACGGGTATCGTACTGTTGCAGGAGCAGATTTCTGGCTTGTTCACGGTCAAATTCTTCAAACTGCTCGACCTGCAAAGAGGTATCAAATTTCTGATTCGCCCATTCAACCAAGTTCTGGAGTTTCTCCGCGGTAACCTCAACCGCTTCACCTGTCTCGTCTGAATCGCCTTCAAATGTTTTATTGACGATCTCATCAATTTCATCGAGCAGTTCGTCCCCCTGAAAGTAGGACTCAGAGCGTTCATTGAGCAGTTTTTCAAGATCGTTCCGCGATTTCTGATCGATACTTTCCGAGTTCAATTCTGTATGGAAGCGAGTTTCCGCCCAGCGAGCCAATCCTTGCCTGTCGTATTGTTCGCCAGATCGGCTGCGTGTCATAAAGCGGCTCATTCCAACCGAAACGGGGAAGTGAATTTCCCGCGCGCGAAACTCTTTCAAAATTCGTTCCAGCACCAGTTCTTCAATTTGATCTGGCTCTAACTCTTTCAGTTCTCCAGGATCAATCAGAAACGCATACTGTTGATCGAGCCAGCCGGAAATGGACTGGGGCCCCAGATCGGGTGAAAGAAATTGTTCGACTCTGGAGTAATCTGTTTTCTCCAGTGATTTTAACGCGCGGTCATAAATCAACCGAAAGACTTTATCCCGGCCTTCGGTTTTAAGTTCACGATCATTCGTATTCAGACCGTAGCGGGAGTTCGCCCAGCGGGACAGACCGAGCCAGTTCCATTCCTTTTCGTTCTCTTCCCCCTCAGGCAGAAATTCTTCGATCTGTTCCTGAATCAGGTCTTCTGCCTGACGAATGGATAAATCGTGCAGATGTTTGGTGATTTGTTCCAGATTCATTCCGCGAAGGTCAGACGGATCGAGTTCAATTCCATAATTTTGTTCCGCCCAGGCTGCGATGGTGTCCCAGCGGTAATGCTCTGTCAGAAAAACAGTGGCTGCCCGATGTACCTGACTGGAAATCATTTCGGTCACCAGTTCTCTGCAGTTCGCCCCGTCGAGAATCTGTTGTCGGTAGGAATAAACACGCTTTCGCTGCTCGTCCATTACTTCATCGTATTCGAGCAGATTCTTTCGGATTTCGAAGTTGTGTTCTTCTCGTTTCTTCTGCGCTTTTTCGATTTGCTTGACCACCATCGGGCTTTCGATTGCTTCGCCATCCCGCATGCCAAGCGAACTAAGAATGTTGCGAACAAAATCGCCCGCAAAAATTCGCATCAAATCGTCTTCCAGCGAGATGAAAAATCGACTCGATCCCGGATCCCCCTGCCGACCTGCTCGACCACGTAACTGCAAATCGATACGGCGAGCATCGTGCCGTTCAGTGCCGATCACATACAGTCCGCCCGCTTTGCGAATTTTATTGCCCTGTTCTTCCATTCCTTCGCGCTCAGCGATTTTCCTCGAACATTCATCCCATTCGTGTTTCGGGACATCAAGCCGCGATTCGTACTTCTGTTTCAATTCTTCCCAGGCATAGAATTCCGGGTTTCCTCCCAAAACAATATCGGTACCACGACCAGCCATGTTGGTAGAAATCGTGACTGCCCCGTAACTTCCCGCTTGCGAAACAATTTCCGCTTCCCGTTCATGATGTTTCGCGTTAAGAACTTCGTGCTTAATGCCTGCCCGTGTCATCTTTTTGGTCAGCAGTTCCGAATTTTCAATCGATGCGGTTCCGACAAGGACTGGGCGGCCCGACTCTCGCACGTCTTTAATTTCGTTAATGACGGCATCCCATTTTTCATTGCCTGTTTGAAAAATGACATCCGTATAATTGACGCGTTGGCTGGGACGGTTTGTCGGAACTGCAATGACATCGAGATCGTAAATTTTCGAGAACTCAGCTGCTTCAGTCATCGCGGTACCGGTCATCCCGCTTAACTTCGTGTAAAGCTTAAAGAAGTTTTGCAACGTGATTGTCGCCAGGGTTTGTGTTGTCTCTTCAATGTTGACACCCTCTTTCGATTGCACCGCCTGATGCAATCCGTCACTCCATTGCCGACCGTACATTTTGCGACCGGTATGCTCATCAACAATAACAATCTGCCCACCTTCGACAACATAAGTGACATCTTTCTTGAACAGGTAAATCGCTCGCAACGAGTTATCAATTAAATGCGGCCACTCCATGTTTCCCGCCGTGTAGAAACTATCTACACCGGCTAATTCTTCTGCCTTACGAATTCCTTCGTCTGTTAAATGGCACGTATGTTCTTTTTCTTTGACTTCAAAATGAACATCCTTTTTCAATTGCATCGCAATGCGGTGTGCCTTGGGATATTTGGTGATGTCATCGTGAGCAGGCCCCGAAATAATCAGCGGCGTGCGTGCTTCATCGATTAAAATATTGTCGATTTCATCCACGATGGCATAATCGAGCGGTCCCTGCACCTGCATTTCTTTGCGAGGCTTCATGTTGTCGCGCAGGTAATCGAAGCCGAGTTCGTTGTTGGTCCCGTAAGTGATGTTGCAGGCATAAGCTTTTTGACGATCCGCATAAGACATTTGCGACTGTATCGTTCCCACGCTCAGCCCCAGTCCGATATGTATTGCTCCCATCCACTCCATATCTCGCTTGGCAAGATAGTCGTTCACGGTCACCACATGCACTTTCCCTGCGAGCGCGTTCAGATAAGCCGGCAAGGTCGAAACAAGCGTCTTCCCTTCCCCGGTTACCATCTCTGCGATGTCCCCCTTATGAAGCACGTAGCCCCCAACCATCTGGACATCGTAGTGCCTCATTTTTAAATAGCGCACGCCAGCTTCGCGCACCGCAGCGAACGCATCAGGGAGAATATCATCCACCGTTTGCCCATCATCAAGGCGTTCCCGAAATGTATCGGTAAGCTGTTTCAACTCTCCTTCAGATTTTTTCTGCATGTCCGGTTCAAGCTGAGCGATACGGTCCAGCAAACTGCCGGGAATAACTTCATCGTTCCCGTCTTTATCACGAACAAAACCAATTTGCTTGATCATTCGTTCGTTGTGTGAACCAAAGAAGCGCTGGATGATGCGGTTCAACGCAGCAGTCAAACCGACAAACCAGTCTCCAAGACGATCCATAAATTCCATAACTCTCAACTCAATTCTGTATTATTGTCGCGTACACAACTTCTGGCGAGCCGGGAGTGTTAACCCCCTGGTAACTCTGCTGGCATATTTCACTCAACCAAGGGGTTAACACCCCCGGCTCGCCTGAAAATATACTGCTTACGAAAAGCTATTCCGCAGATCTGGATAATCCGATATAAATCGGGGCTGTTTCAGATTGCCATAAGTCTTCAATGCGTAGAATGTTATAATTGATGTGAAATTGGGTCAATGGCGCGTTGAATGCAAACTCGGGAACCTATTACTTCTGGCTGAAATGAGTCGTCATATTGCTCTTTGTTGATATCAAATCAGGTATTTCATATTCCAGACAGTTGATTCAGGAAAAATTGACCCGGAGTAAGTGTGTAAACAGTCAGGCATATAGCCATTGCGTAGGGTCCGCTATTGCGGACCATCGCGTGAAATGAAGGTGTCAAATCTCTAGCGTGGTCCGCAATAGCGGACCACGCGACAATAACAGATAACTACTGTATCTCTATTGATAGAAGCATGTTATGCGAACAAAGCTAACGTTTTATATTACTCTGTTTGTTATCGGGGCGTCCGTTCACTTCGGTTCGTTTATCACTTCCGCCCGAGCAGCGGATCGGCTCAAATTGTGTCATAGTGACTACAAAAAATATAGCCAGAAGTATATGCAGCAGCTTTCAGAGCTTTTCGAAAAGGCGAAAATCGCTGATGCCCCGGAATTATCCGACAAGATCGAAAAGCACCTTATTTTACTCAGTTCAAAACAAAAAATATTTTCGGAACTTCCCAAAATATTACAGCCAGAGATTCCAGACAATTTGCCAGAAGATGTACGGGAATTGCATCTCCGATTTCGTACTTTGGCTGATAAATACGCAGCCGATCTTTACCTACTGGCTCGTAGAGCCATTAAAATTTCGCCCACGTTCACTTTCGAATTGCTCAATATCCTGCTCGAAATCGACCCCGATCACTCCAAAGCCCGCTCACTTCGCGGTTACGTTCGGCAAGGGGACCAATGGCTAACGCCGTTCGAACGAGACCAAATTCGTGCGAGTAAGGTAGAACACCCTCGCTTTGGCTGGCTGAAAAAATCGTATGTGCAGCGTTACGAGCAGGGCGAGCGCAACTTCATGGGGAACTGGATCTCCGCAGAGAAGGAAGCAGAAATTCGGCGGGATTTCCGCTACGCCTGGACCGTGCGAACCGAACACTTCCAAATTAAAACGAATCACAGTCTGGAAAAAGGGGTGGAACTGGGCCGCAAGCTGGAAATTTTCTATGACTACTTCAAACAAACCTTTGCTGCCTTTTACAATTCGCCGGAACAGATCAAACAGTTTTTTGAATCAACAACCGGACGCAGCAAAACCCGGTCGCAACTTTACAAGATCAATCATTTTCGTAACAAAGAAGAATACGTCAAAAAACTGATCAAACGCGTCCCGCAAATTGCGATCACGAACGGACTGTATCAACTTGAAGATCGTACCGCTTATTTTTATTACGATCCCCAAGCGAATTTCGATGCGACTATCTTCCACGAAGTGACTCATCAACTGATGTATGAAAGCCATCTCAAGCAAAGAGACATCGCCAATAATGGACACTTCTGGATTATCGAAGGAATTGCCAATTATACAGAATCGTTTCGCATCAAACCGAATGGTAATGGCTTTACTTATGACGGGTTCACTTTCGAAGTCGGTGATCCCCGCTTTGTGCGATTTTACTGGGCACGCAAACGTCTGCTTGAGGAAGATTACTTTGTCCCGCAGGATAAATTTTCCCGTATGGGAAGAATTGTGTACCAGACAGGCTCAACTCCACTTCTGCAAAAAAGATACAGTCAGGCAGCCGGGCTCGCCCACTTTTATATGCACTACCAGAACGGAAAATACCGAAACGCGTTGATGATTTACATGGCTCAAATCTACCACTCCTCGCCACGTGTCCGAGCAAGAGTCCGCGGGCTGGACGTGCTGACCGGCGTCGATTACCCAACCCTCGACCGCCAATACCGCGAGTATTTACAAGATCAACTAGAAGAAGTCGGCGACGACGAAGTGATTCAATAATCGTTCGGTATGACTTGATAAAATCAAATAAAATTGTATTTCAAAATCGAATCTACTATGATTAAAAAGAATGCCATTATGATTGTAATTCTGTTTTCTTTAACTAGCTATCTTTTATTATTATATATTGTCATAAATGTGGAAGTTGGTCTAAGCATGTCTCTTAACCATATTATATTGATTTATTATCCCATTTTCGTCCTGATGGATTATATACCCTATTTCAGAGAGTTTATATTTGGGATTCAGACAGAAGAGAGTCAGAATTTAGTAGAAGTATTGTATTACATGTATAAATACAGATACTCGCCTGAGATCAATCTTCCTCATGAATAAAATCGCAGATGGCTCTTTTTTGAATTAATAGCGGTTCCCTGAAGTTAGCCTTGCGAGGCGAGTAAAGCCGCCTCGCGTTTTATGTGCGCCGGTGTAAATGTGGTGGCGAGGCGTTAATTTCGATGAAAACATCCTGTATTTACGTCGGTTTATTTGTTATATTTTGAAACGAGAGGCAGGTTCATGGTCGTTACCGGCAAGTATTGCCCGTTTCGGTTGGCCTGCGCTGAGTGAGACAACTGGCTTTCTCTGCACATTAGCTGTTACGCTTATGTGCAGAGTAGGTGTTTCAATATTTACCCCCCCCCCCACCGTTTTAACGCCTGGAAATTCACTCAAACAGCTTGCATCCCGCCTTACTTTTTTACAGGAGTTTCAGCATGGAAAAAACATCACCTGAAAACAGCCCGCAAGCCGAAAAGAAGAAATCGACATGGGTTCGTAAAGTCTTTATTGTGCTGGTGATTCTGTTTCTTGCCCTTCAACTTTATCCGGTTGATCGCAAAAATCCTGAAGTCGTTGCAGATCTTATTGCACCCGATGATGTAAAATCTATTCTCCGACGTGCTTGTTACGATTGTCATTCCAACGAAACAAAATGGCTTTGGTACAGCTATATTGCTCCTGTTTCCATTCTGATTGAGAGAGATGTCAGATTAGGGCGAGAAAGATTGAACTTCTCTGAATGGGGGGATGACTACGATGAAGAAGATACCCCCGAAATGTTCCTCGATGAATGTTGGGAATCGATTGAAACAGGCGAGATGCCTTTGTGGTTCTATCTGCCTCCTCACCCGGAAGCAGTATTGACTGAAAAAGATCTTAATATCCTCAGAACCTGGTGCGGTGCAGATGAACTCGAGGATGAGGATGAAGATGAGTCCGAGGTCGAAAAAGAACATGACCACAATGACCACGGCAACAAAAAAGAAAAAAAGAGTGAGGACGAGGATTAAGCCAGCATGCAAGTTATTGGCTTAGGGACAGATATCACGGAAACAGAACGCATCGCCAGCATGGTAGATCGCCATGGCGATGCGTTTTTGAATCGTATTTACACGCAAGCTGAAATTGAATATTGCAGTTCAAAAAAGAATTCCGCTCAACATTATGCTGGTCGCTGGGCGGCGAAAGAAGCCGTGATGAAAAGTTTTGGCACCGGATTTGTCAAAGGGATTCACTGGGTTGAAATCGAAGTTGTTTCACAACCAAGCGGCAAGCCGGTGATCGAACTTTCCGGACCGACGGCACGATTTGCGGAGAGTCTGGGGATTTCTCAGGTTCTACTTTCAATTTCTCATTGCAAACTTTACGCCACCGCGACCGCGATCGCGATCGGCATTGAATCAGCATAAAACCAATGGCTGCAACGCAATTAAAAACAAGCGAAGCCTCTTCTCTGCAGGTCCATTTAGAAGATGTCACCTACCAGACTTCTGACAACCAGTTTCAATTGAAAATCAATTCTTTTGAGCTGTTTCAGGGTGAGAAAGTTGCGGTGACGGGCCCAAGTGGTTCCGGAAAAACAACATTGCTTTCCTTGATTTCTGGCTACAAAACTGTCATTTCAGGAACGATTCAAGTGCTTGGGGACGATCTGCGAAGAAGCAGCGAGAAAGAGCGAGAGGCGCGTCGCATTCAAAAAATGGGGATCATCTTTCAGGACTTCAGATTGATCGACTATTTAACGGTGCGGGAAAATATTGCGTTGGCAAGTTTTCTTTCTCAATCAACTTCTCAAGTGAATCTTCGCGAGCGTATTGATTCCATCGCTGACCAGTTACAACTGAAATCTTTGCTTCATCGATACCCCGACCAACTCTCCCAGGGAGAACGTCAAAGAGTAGCGATTGGCCGGGCAATCTTTCAGCAACCGAAACTGATTTTGGCAGATGAACCAACAGGAAATCTTGATCCCGTAACAGCAGCCCAATCACTTGATCTACTTTTTCAGGCCGTTGAACAAAGTAATGCAACATTGGTGATGGTCACGCACGACCATAGTTTACTCTCCCGTTTCAGCAGGCGAGTCGAAATGGCTCAATTGAGCAATGCGTGAACTACTTCGATTCGGTCTCATTGGAATTTTCTGATTGTTGTTGAATACGAAACAGTTTCACGCCTCTGTAGGTGTATTCGATGCCGCTGTAGAGAGTGATCAAGATGGTGCCGTAAATGAGGATGTCTCGAATCATCAAGAACGTCGCATTCCCCTGGAACGAATTCTCTAGCGATAAGATACAAACAGGAATCGCAAACGCTTGGATAATGAGCTTTAATTTTCCGGTGAGCTTTGCAGAAAAATCGATCCCCTGCTGTTCCAGAAACCCTCGCAAGCTTGTGATGTATATTTCGCGAACGACAATAATCAAAGTGACCCAGGCGGAAACACCACTTCCATCAAGCTGTTGCAGAAAAATAAACGAGCCACACACGATCACTTTATCGACCAAGGGATCGAGAATTCGTCCGAATGTGGTTACCAGTTCGTATTTGCGAGCGATGTAACCATCAACAGCATCGGTGGCAATCGCGATCACAAACAAAACGGCTGCGGTCGTCCACCAATCAGTAAAGCTAAGTAGTGCAAAAAGCACAAAGGAGAGAACCATTCGAGACATCGAAATGATATTCGGAGCATTCCAGATTCGTTCTCTCATTTTG
>JAJRTM010000180.1 GCA_024278285.1 Planctomycetota bacterium | reverse complement strand
CTTGCGTCTTGTCTGCGGCTATCGTATTCTGACTCATGGCGTACTCCTTGGCCCATCCGGGCTTGCTGAAGGTTGATAAGATTCAGCAGGATACGCCACCTTTCATCAAATTTCCAGAACACAACATTTGACAATAACTCCAACTTTTTTTTAGCTATCGGTTAAGCCAACTTGAAAACAAAACAATGAAGCCCTCACATTTCCCCCGCCCGGCGCTACGTTTTCTGACCGTTGTTTACAGATCCTCAATGAGTGCGAGAAAGTTGCCATTCGTTGTGCGACAGATAACGTCGATCATCTCGGCTACTTATTGCAATTGAGCGAACTGGAACTGATTGAGCGAGAACGCCGTGCTGCCGAACGACGATTGAAGGCCGCCAAATTCCCGACTCACAAAACTCTGGATACGTTCGACTTCAAAGTTCAACCTTCTGTGAACAAAGTTCTCGTCAATGAATTGATGCGCGGCGAGTATATCGATAAACGAGAGAACATTTTACTGGTCGGAAATTCCGGAACTGGAAAAACTCATTTGGCGATTTCCTGTGGAATCGCAGCGTGTGGTCAGGGAAAGAAAGTTCGTTTTTATCAGGTGACCGAACTGATCACGCACCTGATGGAAGCCCGTGAAGATCGAGATCTTCTGCGTCTCAAAAGACAATTCTCGAAACTCGACTTATTGATTCTTGACGAATTAGGTTACGTCCCGGCCAGCAAACTTGGCGCCGAACTTTTATTCGATGTGATCAGTACGGCTTACGAACGCATGAGTTTGATCGTGACGACAAATCTTCCTTTTGACGGTGCTGTCTGTTCGACTTGTGAGTCTCAACTGGCCCGAAGTGCTCGGTAGCGAGCGTCTCACCGGAGCGACTCTGGATCGTTTAACACACCGCTGTCATATTCTGGAAACCGCTGGCGAAAGCTACCGATTACAGGACGCCAAACGCCGTCGCACAAAAAGCTCAAGCGGCAAACCAATCAAGACGAAGTAAGAAAAGGACTCACCTTTCTTGCGAACCACAGCCACCCTCGCAAGAATCTCCCCGCAACCAGCGCTACACTTTTTGCCCGCCCGGAGCTACGTTTTCTGGCCGTTGTTTACAAACGTTTTGCCGAACTTTCCATTCGTCGAAATTCATATCATTTTCCTTGAAGTTATAATATACAGTGCAGGAGTCAGTCCCAGTGCAAGGAATGTTGCTCCCAGGACACCACCAGCGATAACAACCATCATGGGCGGCCAAAACTCACCACCTGCCATGACCAGCGGCGAAACTCCAGCTGCTGTGGTTATAGAAGTTGTTAGCACATGGCGAGTAGAATGGACGACGCTTTCAGTTACAGTCTTTCCAGAAAGAATCGCCTGTTTAGCGTCAGTCAACACGACTATTGAGTCATTTATCGCTAATCCCATCATTCCAAGAAGCCCAATGATCGCCATTAGCCCCATCGGGAAATTAAAGAGCCATAGGCTAAGTAGCCCTAATCCTAATGAGAGGATTGCTACAACCCCAATTATGCCGGCTTGTCGAAAAGAACGAAACGTGATGACCAATACACTAAGCATTAACACTTCGATAATAGCGGCGTAAGCCAGTAAGTTTCCGACAGCCGAATTCCTTTCCTGGCTGACTCCTCCAAAGTCGGATCGGTATCCAAGAGGCAACGCGAAACCACTTTCCGCTATTGCTTTCTTGAATTTATTTTCGAGAACAATAGGAAGCTCCCCGGCTGCCACATATCCTTGAATGATATTGCAACGAGACGAGTTTCGTCGCGGGATGTTAAAAAGCTGACGACCGATAGACCAATCCGCTACGCTGCCGAGAGGAACAAGTTCTCCTTTTGGTGAGATGACAGGGAGCGAAAAAACTCGTTCCGGTTCACTTTTGTCGCCTCCCTCGATTCGCACTCGAACTGGAACCTCCTCAATCTGTTCACTCATCGTAGTGAGGATTATACCGTCGAGTTGATGGCTCACCTGATGAGCGAGTATTTCGTCCGTAATATCCAATGATTCAGCATCATGTTGCCTCACGTTTAAGGCAAGCTGTGGTCCCCCCAAGTCAAGTGTTGAACGAGTCTGTACTATACCGGGAATCTCCATCATGATCTTGCGGGCTACTTCTCCGAGTTCACTAAGCTGATCAATCGACGGACCATATATTCTGAATTCTATAGGAGCAACCGTCGGTGGACCTTGTTCAAGCAGAATTGCAATACTCTGGGCCTCTGGAAGCCCAGAGTTGAGCTCATGTTGAATTTGACGGACGAAATCAGGCTCAACTTTACCTGATCTGATTCCTACTATACCCTGGGCAAACTCAGGACGGTTCTCGTCACTTGCGAACATACTGTAGTGAACTGCCGGAGCATTAGTCCCGATGAATAGTGACACATCTTCGACTTCACTGTGTTCCAGAATCAAATCTCGAGCCTTCAGAGCCACTCGTTCTGTACTTCTTATTGAAGCTTGAGTTGGCAAACGAACTGAGAAATGAAAATGATCCCGTTCAGCTTGCGGAAAGAATTGCTCTTCCAGTTCCCCCGACACTGCAAATCCCATTACAGGAAGTAATATGGATAAGGAAACCGTGAGCCACGGTCGTTTAAGAAACCATTCAAGTCGTGTTACGTAATGCCCTTCCGTTTGCTGCGGCGTGACAAATGACTGCTTCCTTGGACCTAAGCACCAGGCAGCGAGTACAGGGACAACGCTAAGAGACAGAATGAGAGAAATGGTCAAGCAGGCAATTACTGCCCAGCCAAGTTGCCCAAGATATTCACCTGTGGTACCAGGAATAAGCAGAATTGGCGTAAATCCCAAAATTGTTGTCAGATTGGAGCCAACCAGAGGCCTCATTAAGTGATTGACAGAGTTCATTATAGCGTTCTCTGTGGATTCACCAGCTTCACTTCGTCGCTGAATTTCATCCACCATGATAATTGGATTATCGATTAGCATTCCCAAAGCGAGGATCAATCCGGCAATAGACATCTGATGAAGCGACACTGCGAACGGGATCATCAAAAAGAAAACCCCCAGGAGAGTCAACGGAATTGCAGCACAGATTGGAATTGCAGCGCGCCACCCCATCATGAGCCAGACAACGATGATCACGAAGACCATACCTAATCCCAAGCTGCCATAGAGATGGTTGGATCGCTCATCTGTGTACTGCTTTTGAGTAAACAACAGCTCCATACTTAGACCAGCCGGAAGAGTCTTTGCAAACTCCTCTAAGGCCTTCGTCTGACGTGCAGTCCATGAATCGATGATGTAGTTGGTGTCCATTCTCGTACCAATCACAACTGCTCGTTTACCATTAACGAATGACGAGGTTGTCACTGGCAACTTTTCAGTACGGCGGACAGTTGCAATATCTTTCAACCGCAGCAAATTTCCTTTAGAAGTTCCTCGAAGAACAACATTTCGAAGACGGTCGAGATCATCCACACCGCCAGCTAGTCGTACCGGCATATTAAATTGTAAAGTCTGTGATGTAGCATCGGGGGCTTCTGAATCTCTTTGCTGGATTTTTTTAGCTATTTCAGCTAGTGTGATACCAATGTTAGCAATCGTTTCCTCTGTAACCTCAACCAGAATCTCTTCTTCTGGAAGCCCGAACAGTTCCGTAAAGCGAGTACCGGAAACAAAACGAAGGCGATTTTCCAGTTCCTTTGCCCAGCGAGCCAGTACAGCGGATTGAAGTGAGGATTCAGTGGTATCAATCAGAGCGACAACAGTGGTGTATGGGTCCCAACGTCGTTCATCGACGAGAGTTGGAATACTTGCACGATCTGGAAAACTACCAGTAACTTCAGAGAGCTTGTCTTGAATCTTTGCCCATGACTCTGAGACATCTACCACTTCATCGGTCAAGCGAACGAAAACGATGGAAACACCACGTAACGACGAGGACTCAATGGCGCGGATCGCCTTGGCCTCTCGCAGGGCTTTCTCGATGGGTTCCGTGATCAGTGACTCAATTTCAGACGGAGATGCACCTGGAAGATAAGTTGTAATTTGGCCCTTGCGAACTTTCGATTTAGGGTCTTCGAGCTTCGGACGGGTCGTGAAGCCAGAAATCCCACTGATCACAATCAACAACAATAGCAGGATCATAAATCGAGGATCGTGGTAGGCCCGCCTGAGCATTAGTTGGCGTCCTTAGGATGGACCAACATACCGGGAACCAACTTGTGAGCCCCCTCACAAACAATGACCGAATCATCAGGTAAGGATGCCTCAACAAAGACTTGATCACCGTCTGTATGATTGACTGTAAGTTCCTCTCGAATCACTCTAAATGCATTTGTACTCTTCTCCTTTTCCAGTCGGTAACACGACCAGAGCCCTCGCAAACTTGGGACAAGAGCAGAAATAGGAAGCTTGATGCATCTTGTTCTCACAGTCTCGACCAGGGTCAATGTGCAGGCCTGTCCTTCAATTATGTTCTTGGATTGCTTCAGGTGGAAAACGATATCAACGGTTCTGGTTCTGGGAGACACTGATGGAATAACACGGCTCTTTTTTACCGGATGATTCACTCCGCCAACATGAACGGAGGTTGCTGTCTTTGCCTCAGCAAGCTGCTCGATAGGTACTGAAAACCTAGCTTCAAGCTGTTCAAACTCAGCGATAGCAAATACAGGTTCACCTCCCCGGACCACAGTTCCTTCATCCACCAGGCGTTTCATTACATGGGCCGCGAACGGAGCTGCTAAATCTGCTTTCTGGATGCGAACATTAACCAAATCAACCTGTGCATCCAGTTCGTTAATACGATTTTTTTGAGTTTCGACATCCTCGCTTCGAGTACCAGATTCAAGTTCTCTGAATCTAGCTTTGGCAGCATCGAGTGAGGCTTGGAGAGACCTGGCTTCATAGAGGGCTTCCTCGTACTCCGTCTGCGTAGTTGCGTTCTGTATTCGAAGTTTCTTGACTCGATCCCGATCAAGGTTCGCACGCTCCGTCTCTGCTTCCATTCGCATAACCATCGCATGAGCTGCAGCAATTACCTCTTCCCGTTCCCCATTTTCAAGCCGCAGAAGGATCGACTGCTCGACTTTTATACTGGCGATCAGCTTTTGCTTTTCGGCCTCAAGTATCGACGTGTCCAGACGGGCAATCAACTGGTTTACTTTGACAGTCTCGCCTTCGTCAATCAGCAGAGAAATGATTTGGCCTGGAACTTCAAAAGAGAGTAAAGAGCGACGGACAGACTGTATTCGCCCGTAAAATGTAATCGAAAAAGAGTACTCCGACTGTGTCTGTGTTCGAATGACTGTAGCTGGAAGAACTACAGGTTTATTATCAGGCTCACGAGAAAAACTTTGGCCACAACCGATCAAGGCTGTGGTGAATGACCAAAGTCCCACAGCCAAAAATAAACGATTCCACATATTGATCCCAAAGAGCATAAACAAACGATCTTCATCAATTATAAATTCGTTGACAGTCTCCGTGTTAATGCAACACCACCTCACTCATTCGTCTCAATATAAACAACAAATTTGCTGAGTAGTATTAAAGACAGCTTGGCCTTCCTTGTCCCTGTCTTTCGTAGTAGACAGGTCACCCGGCTACGCCGCCCTAGTTAATAAAGAAACCAAAGAGACCTGCGGGTCGCATCAAACAGCCATGTCCCCAATAGGGCCTTCTTGGCACCTGTGGCCACAAACTTTGGGGGATCTCAAACTAGGCTTTGTCAGAAAACGATAATTCCAACGTAGCCACGCTCGCTAGAGCGTGGTTGTATAACGAGTTTTTCTCAGATCCACTGTCTGGCGACGGTAGCCATGAGTTTTCTGACAGAACCTAGCTGGACAGCGCCAGGTTCAGGATCAATATTGAACTAACATGTTCACACAAAACAAGTTGTGGCAAATAGTTTCCTGAGTGTTCTCTATTTTAAAATTGAAGCGTAACTTATTTGTACAAAAGGAATTACAGAATATTTCAAAACAAACCTGGCGCTGTCCAGCTAGCATTGTTTGCGAAAATATCTATAGCCCGAGGGCATATCCAAAGTTAGCGGTGGCCCTGCTTGGTATCTCCTTGCATACGATCTAATATTGCATTCCATATTGGTAATGGATAGACCACGGAAAATACATCAAATCCATATTCTATTGCCTCGGACTCATCTGGGTAGTCTTTTACAATTTCCTCAATAATATTCGCCAGGTCTTTTTCGTGAGCTATATCCTCAACTGCGTGCATATCAATAAATACATGTCCCTCGTTTGGTACATTTCTTGATTTTAATATATTTTGGACATTGCTAGTTAACTGTGGTGTTAGTGCTTCAAATAAATACATGTATCCTAGGAATGCGTAAGGGCTTTCATGGCTTGCAATTAGCCGGACAGCTCCAGCCATGGCGTAGCTCTCAGGTGTAATCCGACGCTGGCGAGCCCACTGCTCATTGCCCCCGTATCGAACAAAATCAGCCAGAGCAATTTCTCCGTGATCAACTTCATCAAGATCATGTTCAATTGCTTTCCTCATAAGATCTGGTCTTTTTTTGTCAAATCTTCCAATTGCTGTAAATGTTGCTTCGGTGACATGTGGACCATAGGAAAAAGTTTCCAACAGTATATTTTTAACAGCTTCTACGACGAATAATGTATCGCTTTCTGGACTCGTGAATTGTTTATATGCTCTAGACTGCTGAATAGCTTCAAGATGGGCGGCAGTTTTGTTTCTTAGATGGGCTACGAAATCAGATGGTAACATACGTATTTTTCCATGATTAGAGTGGGACTAAATGGTACATTGACTAACAGACGACAACAGCTTATGAACAATCTTTTTATGATTAGTGTCCAAAGTTTCCAGGCTCCATAATATCGGAATACTTATTCCATTAAATGCCTCGACATGGATTGGCTTTCCACATACTACCGCCCCCAAGTGCAGAAACGATCTAAGGGCATGTGGCATTCTTTTAATAATTTCTCTTCTACTATGGATTTCTTTGCTTTGCGCAAGTGAATTAATCTGTACTTGGCAGGAGTCATTTCTAGGGACAAAGTTATAGTTTTCAGACACCAATCCGACATTTCTTAACAATTCATAATAGTGGGCAACAAGTTGTACATTATCAGTTTCAGGAAATACTTCTGCTACGAATGTTTGTATCCCATCGTATTCCGCAATTTGCAGTGCCTTTGCCCACACTAAAGGGGCTATCATTAAGTGACGATATTTTCTCAATACGCTTGAACGAGGCAATTCAGCAAGCTGATCAGGCATTCCTTGAGGGATGCAAAAGTGACGCTCTAAGGTAATGCCATAATCCCACGAGTTTCTCGCGGCTATTACACTGTTTCTGCGTAACAATCTCACGGTCGCGGCAGGTACACCATCAACTAACGCTAAAATATTAGTTGTCGTAGCCACCGTATCAAGTGCATCACTTTCTCGATTGAAGAGAAAATTCTTTGACGGATATACCTTTAATTCGTCCACGAACACTTGATACCTAATTTCAAAACAGGCATCCAAATGCTCTTGCGACTTTGCAATAATGACCTCAATTGACACTGTTGATTCCCTGCGAATTTAGAATTCCTATAGGGTCTTCCAAGACAACTTGGCCAATCAGTAAGTCAGCAACTCTACTTGCTACTTCATTTGCAGGGAGAGCGATATCACCAAAAGCATTAAGTGTCTGTTTTTGTTGTAATTTAGAAAAACTCATGGCCATTCCTGTGCCGCTTAAAGGTGGCAACCGTAAAGAACGAACGCTAATCCCCTTGTGTGCTATTTCTGCGTCCATGCAACTGGTGAATTTTTCGATTGCTGACTTGGCAGCCGCATAACAACTGGTCCCTGGTGAGTCAAAAGCTACAGCAACAGAGGAGATATTCAGAATTAATCCTTGTTTTTTTTTAGCTCTCATCTTTTTTACTACTTTTTGAGTACAGAAAACAGTACCCATAACTATTGAGGAAAATATCTTTTCCATTTGAATGGGCGATCCCTTTAACAAAAGGGTCGGTGTTGTTGTGTAAGCTGCATTGTTTACGAGGACATCTATAGCCCCGAATGACGACTCATATTCGTCGATGGCAGCGCTGACAGAATTGTGGTCAGAAACATCGGCGAGAAAGAGCTTACAATTAGAATTGCTTTCTATTAACCGACACGCTTCTTCTGAAGCTATAGTGCCATTTAGGCCCACAGAACAACCGATACTCACAAGTCGTTTTGCTAACAATAACCCAAAACCACGGGTTGACCCGGTCACAAAAATGCGACGTGAAGATCGCAGAGCTTCTGTCATATTATTCAGTCACAATTCATTAACCATGTAACCTGTCCGTACAGACTGGTATACACAATGTGCTTTTAAAGACATTAAAAACCGTGAGTGCTAGGACTTCAGTCGGTAGCTACTCAAGTACCGTTAAATTCGCCAAAAGGCACAAAGGCGCGCGCTGATTGTTATTTCTTTGAGCAATTCATGAAGAATTCAACCAGTGCTTGCTTCGCAAGGAAATCATCACTTTGCTACTTGAGGTTGCCCCAAATCATGTGCTACTTCAAGATCCGTGGCGGCGTGCCATAGATGGAGCTTTCCATCTTCAGCAGAATTAAATAAAATGAAAGCCAATATTGCTCCATTACGAGAAAAAGTGATATCTCTAATTTCCAGTGCCCCTGTCTGATACCTGAATATCTGTTTTTTCGATACAAGGCTCCATAGTTTCAGTGTTCCATCTCTGGTTCCAATGGCCATAGTTCTTCCGTCGGGACTAACCGCTAGTGTCCTAATTCCACTGGAGTTTGTTTCGATCTCACCAATTAACTTATGCGTACTAGCATCCCACAATTCAATGATGCCACTGGAACGACAGCCTGAAATAAACGCACTTTCATTGGGGAGTAGAACAATAAAATCAACTTGCACTGAGTGAGATTTAATGCTGTCAATTCGCGATCGTGATGCTACATCCCATATTACAAGCGTGCCATTAGAGTAGCCTGAGAATAACGTTTCTCCATCTGATGAAAAAACAAGTGAATTGATACGAGATTTATGGAGAAGTATCTCCTTTGCCTGAGCACTTACCGGATCAAGAAACCGAATATTTCCGGTTCCCCCTTCAACGAGATATCTTCCATCCAAAGAGAAGGCAATACAGTTGGGTCCTTGCGTAAAATCACCATGTGTAGTTAACTTTCCAGATGAAAGGTCAAGGAATTCAAATTTTGCGAAATTAGTGGCTGCCAGATATCGTCCGCCTGGTGACAATCTCATCGCATATATAGGAAACTGGCGGTTCCATCCAGTATGAATTTTCTTTAGAACCCGTGCCGTAGGCCAGTCTCTTATCGTAATTTCGCTATCTGCGCCAGATGTCACAAATGTCTCGCTTTTTTGATCAAACGCGAGTGAGTGCACGTCCATTTTAATTTGAGGAAGGCTCCAAAGACGCACGATACCATCAGCACACGCAGTCGCGACTGTCATACCATTATGAGAAAACGCAACGTCATTAGCCTCCTGATTATGATTGAAAAGAGATATCTGTTCCCGCGTAGTCAAATTGAGAACCTGTACGGCGCCTCCCGCATTGGCAATCGCCAGTAACGAGTCATCCGGCGAGAATGCGACCGAGTTTCCAACCGTACCACCAAGGAGTTCTGATCTTTGGTTTCCATTGTTGGAATTCCAGATTCTAACCGGAGTTTTGTCTCCCGCCGTAATTAAGATGTCTCCAGTATGCGAAAAGCTTGTGCAGAAAAGACGACTATTATTATCCACCTGACTGATTCGCATGGAATACGAATCTGTATCCCATAAAATAAGCCTGAAGTCATCGCCGACACTGGCTAGCAATTTTCCATCTGGAGAAAAAGCGATATCTTGAATCATATCGGTATGCTCTCGAATGATTTTTCGAATGGCCCCAGTTTGTATGTCAAAGACTCGTATTGTGTGATCACATCCACCAGAAACAACTGTCTTGCCATCCGGTGAGATAGCAACCGCAAACACGCGATCTTCATTTCCGGTCAGAATCTTTATTGTCTTTCTAGAAGCAACATCCCATATCCTTACTGTACGATCATCGCTTGCAGATGCCAATGTTTTTCCATCTTTGGAAAAACAGATATGATTGACTTCGTCTGAGTGACCTCGCAGAGTGCCAGCAAGCGATTTGGCCTTAATATCCCAAAGATTTACAGTTCCATCACTGCTGGATGATGCCAGTATTCTTTCGTCTGGAGAAAAGGCAAGGTGATAAACTGCACCTTGATGTCCCTTTAGTTCCGTCAGGCAACTTTGATGGTACTGTTTCCATAAGCGACGCCAGACAAATCCTCGAATATCCTCTTCGTCTCCAATGGGAATGTGCTTTCGCAATAAACGCTTTGCTTGTGCTGGATTACGTTCACGCCAAGCCTGATGTGAATCACGTAAATCAGCAACATACTGAACCTCACGAAGTTGACGTTCTGCATTTTTCTGTTCTTTAATGCGAAGCTCTTGCTTTGCCTCTAATTCATTGGTGGCGTCCAATGCATGCTGAAGGTCTTCATTGTAAGGCCATACATTCGTTACAATGAAGCTCGCCGCGAGTACTAAAAGCATTGTCATCGAAAAGAGAATACTTGCCATCTGGTTTCGCTGCACCCACCGCGTGCATCGCCTCATCAAGGTCGGGCGTTTGGCATGCACGGGTTGCTTGCGTAAAAATCGCTGCAAATCCTCAGCAAGTTCCAATGCAGTCTGGTAGCGATGCCGTGGCTCTTTTGACATTGCTTTCAGAATAACGCTTTCCAGATCACCCGAAAGTTTGGGGACAATTTTGCAAGGACGAATTGGCTCTCTATCCTGGATATCATGCAATAGACCGATTGGCTCATCACCAGGGAAGGCGGGCGTGAGAGTTATCAATTCGTAAAGTGTCACACCAAGCGAATAGATATCAGTGTGGACATCGAACTCACGGCTGCCGCGTGCTTGTTCGGGGCTGGAGTAACGCAACGTTCCCAGGGTACTACCAGTTGTGGTCAGGCTGGTGGAATTTTCCAGTGTGGCAAGTCCAAAGTCAGCAATGTGAACATCGCCCTCTTTGTCCAAAATTAAATTGGAAGGTTTTATATCACGATGTATGACATGGTTCTCATGGGCATAGTGAAGCCCTTCGGCAACTTGCTGACCGATTCGGGCAATCTCTTGGAAATAGCTGACCCCTAAAGATGAGGATAACGGGGCTTGTGCATTCGAATCGCTGATATTCATTATTCGGCGTTTACGAATATATGTTGCCAGATCCTGGCCATCGATAAACTGCATCGCCAGGTAATAGATCCCGCGATCTTCGCCACGAGCATAAGCTCTTACAATTCGTGGATGCTCCAAGCTTGCTGCCGCCTGGGCTTCTCGCTCGAAACGAGCAACTTTCTCCTTGTTTTGCATTGCGGTGAGTGTCAATACCTTGACCGCGACCCGCCGACCAAGTGAAATTTCGATTGCCTCAAAGACGAGTCCCATTCCGCCGCGACCAATTTCTCGAAGGATTTTGTAACCACCTAATTGAGAGTATTTCCTCTCCGGTTCGGCAGGCGTACTTCCTTGCTGCTCCTTTTTTCCTGACTCAATCAACATCTGCATTGCAGGCAATAATTCCCCAAGGCTATTGCTTGAGAGCAAATCATCCTCGCTCGGCAACTTTCCTTCAAGCAAATCATCAATCGCTCGATCAATTTTCTGAAATCCATTCGGAATGTTTGAGTCATCGTTGATGTCAGTCATAATAATTCATCCGTTTGCAGCTTATCCGTATGTCGCCTCTTCTAGCAATTAGCGACTCTCGTTTTCTGGTAAGTCTTCCTTCAGTTTCTGCAAACTCCGGTGAATAAGTCCTGCGACTGCTCGTTCTGTTCGACCGATTGAATTGGCAATCTCATGTGTACTACGACCTTCAAAGAATCGCATTCGAACAACTTGCTGATTGATTTTCGGTAGACTGTCGAGTGCAATATTGATTGCATCAGAGCGTTCGCCTCTTGAAAAAACATCACTGGGCGAACTCAGGTCTGCGACAAGCTGATTAAGCGTTGGATGCTCCGAGCCATTGTCAGTCCTTTTAGTAAAGCGGACTTCCTTGCGAATGTCCCTCTTTTGACGCAACGAACTCCGCACACGATCAGTTAAATTGCAGATGAGAATCCGCCGTAGCCAGTTTCGGTAATGGCGTGGGTCAGCAGGCGCCTTTCCTGCTACCTGCTGCTGGTGGGCTTCGAGAAAAGTCTGCTGAACAATGTCGGAATGGTCATGCGGCAGTACCTCAATCACCTGCCCTCGAATGGCCAGGTGAAGAAACTCACGAAATTCAAACCATGCCCCAGTGCCATCACTTAAGCCTGCCCAGTTTGCATGATCCATAAGTTTCTCTGCCTCTCCAGAATCAAGTTCAGTACTCGCCATCAATTGCAGCTCTCCACAAAAAGAGGCATAATCAGAGCATCAAACTAATATTTAAAGAAGCCAAAATCAATTACTCCATGAATATATAATAATTATTTTCATAAAACAGCGCGCGCCTTTATGGCCTTTGACGAATTCCATTATGTGGTTGCATCTTAGGCGTTGTTTGCCCTAGGGAATTGGCACATCTTTATCCATATTTGGGTTGCGGGCTATTTTGGTATCATGTGTAACCGTTCACAGGTGATTACACAGCTTGGGTTGGCGGGGAGTGGTATGAATCTGGTCAATACAAAAAGAAGCGTTCAATGGTAGTCAATGAAGGCATAGCTTGATTACATGCTGAAGGATTTTAGGCAATATTTTAATATTAGAGAGAGATAAACATGGCTTTTCCAATTCAGGAAACTAAGCATGATAAGATAGGTGACGGATGGCATATTACTACTGATGTCACCGTGTCGGCTAATGGTCGAGTTGATGGCCTCGTCAGGTTGGAAAATTATAATAATCTCAGAGGCTTTAAGGCGGGATCTGTTGTTTTACTTGGAGACGCTAGCGGAAATCTAGTATGGGGAAGTCATACTCACAAGACAGGTGTAAACGCAACCGGATTTTCACGTAAGTCAACTGCCAAGGAGGATTGGGTGGAGGAAGTTCCCTCCAATATTATTGGATTAGTTGTCTCGGCATCAATTGTAAATAAAAAAACTCCAGATGATGACCTTTGGGGACGGAGAATTTCCGAAGCGATTGGGCATATTAAGAAGGTAGCGGATCTGGTCAAAGAACTTTCTTGATGCGAGAGACTGAATTATAGACGTTGATTTATCAAATTTCCATTTTGTGATTGAGGTAAATAGACTGTCTCTAGAACGCCTTGTTTTACAATCGAGAGCGATTGCATTCTTTTGGCTATTTAAGCCCCGGGGGATTCGAGAAGCGAGGGAGAGCGTAGCGAAGCTCTCCCCTCACCAACAAAGGCAAAGTCCGAATTTTCTTACATCTCCACCAGGCGTCAGTCACCAGCTCATCGTGAGTGTCCAACTCCGGCGAAGGCAAATCCTTCAAGGGTGATCGAAGGGAACAAATTCCCAACGTTCACTAACCCGTACCAGCGCCCACAAACTTTGGGGAACTTCAAACAGTTGACAGATGAAACCATTCTTGACGCCTTGCAGTTACATGTTGAGGCTCAAGGCGAAAAGACGGCGTATACATTTCTTGAATCGGACGATAGTCGAGTCTCGATAACGTATCGAGAACTTGACGGGCGTGCGAGAAGGATCGCTTGCGTCTTGCTTGAAAATGCCAAGCCGGGTGATCGAGCGTTGATGATGTACCCGGCCGGGCTCGATTTCATCGAGGCTTTTCTGGGTTGCCTTTATGCAGGGATTGTTGCTGTTCCTGCTTATCCACCCGTTAAAAATCGTAACGCTGCAAGGATATTGGCAATTGCTAAAGATTGCGATCCCAAACTACTGCTTTGTACGACTGAGTCTATCAGGAATGTCGAGGGAGAGTTCGCTAATTCCATTTCAGGTTCAATTGTCGTTGAAACAGATAAAAAATCTGTTGAATATCACAATTCACTGCCTCAGTTAGAGTCAGGGAAGCTTGCTTTCCTGCAATACACATCCGGTTCAACTTCGGCCCCCAAGGGAGTCAGTATCAGTCATGGCAATCTTCTTGCTAATGAAGTTGGGATTCATAAGCAATTCGATTTTACGAAGGAGTCGGTTATGGTGTCCTGGTTGCCCATGTTCCATGATATGGGACTAATCGGTTGCATCCTTTCCCCGCTATTTGTTGGTTATCCCTCGATACTAATGGCACCCAATACATTCCTGCGAGAACCGGTTGAATGGTTGCGTGCAGTAACTGAGTTCCGCGGGACATGTATTGGTGCGCCGAACTTTGCTTATGATCTTTGCCTGAAAAAAATCACGAACGAACAAAAGAAAGAGCTAGACCTTTCGTCACTCAATATTACATTCAACGGGGCGGAGCCGGTCCGAGCAGATACATTGGCAAGATTTAATCAGTCGTTTGCAGAATGTGGACTAAATGAAAATGCCTGGTTTCCCTGCTATGGGATGGCAGAGACTACTCTGATTGTCTCCGGTGGTCCCCCGCTGGTGGAAGCAAGAATTTCTCTTGTCGATCCATTGGCTCTTGAAAGGCACTTTATTGTTGACGTTGAGAAAGGTGTTGACGAAGGTCAGAAACTCGTCGGTTGTGGTCAGATTGGCCCCGACTTGGAAGCCAGGATTGTTCATCCAGAGGCATTCATCGAACGCCAAGCAGATGAAGTCGGTGAAATCTGGCTTCATGGAACAAGTGTTGCAAAAGGTTACTGGAATCGACCAGACGAAACAACTGCTTCATTTCAAGCGAAATTGCCTGGCGATAGTCGAGATTGGTTCCGCACGGGTGACTACGGTTTTATTCGGGATGACGAGTTGTATGTCACCGGTCGGCTTAAAGACCTGATCATCATTCGTGGTCGCAACATCTACCCGCAGGACATTGAGCTGATCGTTGAACAGCATTTGGACTTCGTTGAGCCAAACGGATGTGCTGTGTTTTCTGTACAAATTGAAGCTGAGGAAAGTTTAGTCGTCGTTATCGAGGGAACCAGAAGTATGGTTCGCTGGGCAAAAGATAAAAACAAATTCGCGACTGAACTGACTGACCTGAAACAGAAAATCGCTGCACTTCGCACTTCAATCCTCGATCAGTTTGGAGTCACCCTAAAGGATATTGTTTTCGTACGTCCGGCCACATTCCCAAGGACATCCAGCGGGAAAGTGCAACGGCAATTGTGTCGAAAATTACACTTAGAGGATGAACTTAATTGCTTGCAGCTTGAAGTTTCAAATAATTGTGAACTGATAAAGAAATCAGAACGTGACGGAGTTGCTAAACGAAATGTCAATTCAACAGCAGGATCACGGTATCCGCAAGGGGAAAAAGATTATGCTGTCTTTGTGGTGAAAGATGCAATCGAAAGCTGGGCGAACGATGAGGGTATTGCTCTGTCCGTACTTAACCGTGAAGTAGCATTTAATTCACTTCCGCTGGATTCCATTGCAACCATTGATGTTGTTACAAGAATTGAAAAGTCCACATCAGCGAAAATACAACCGGGAATTCTGCTCCAATATAAAACAATTGGAGCGTTGGCTGATTATCTTGCTGAGTCAAAACTGACTCTAAAAGTTGATACAACATCATCTGGCAGTCATCATTGGGCCTCTGATTCCTGCGTGGAACAAAGTCATGGTGAAACAACGTCCCGGACAAAAGATGACCCTGCTGCACTTTCAGATACCAGCAATTCATCTGGCAATAGACTTCTCTATAATTTCCAACAGGTAATATGCCTGACTGCTCCGATGTTTCTTGCTTCTTTTGCTGCCTTGTCCCCACTAGTATTGCTTTCAGATCCATTCGCTTTGATAGCAGTATGTTTCTTGAGTCCACTGATTTTCTTTTTAACCTACCTGCTTGTTTGCTGCTGTCTTGGGCGATGCTATTCAGGTCAGATAACTGCGGGGCAATTTACAAGATGTACTTTGCAGAAAAAATATCGTAATCGTCGGTTGTATGGTGCGTGCTGGTGTGCGATTTACTACTTCGGTCCATTTTACAACATTATCCTATCACTCCCAATGTTGAAGAAAATTGTCTTTCGCAGTTTCGGTTATTCAGGCAGTCTTAATTGGAACATTTATCCTGACACATGGATTCGGGACTTGCCACTTTTGCATATTGGTGAAGATGCTTATATCGCAAACAAGGCAACGTTGGGAACGAATCTTCCCCTAAAAGGAGGCCAGATACTTGTTGATCATATTCGTATCGGAACACGGAGCATGATTGGGCACCTTGCAATGATTGGAGCAGGCACAGAAATTGGAAATGATACGGTAGTAGGACATGGTTGCGTTATTGGTATTTATGTCTCCGTTGGACCGCGATCGGATATTAGTCCGCTTTCGGCGTTGGATAGTTTTGTTCAAGTCGGCAAAGATTGTTCTATCGGAGTCGATTGCGTTATTCATCAGGGAGTAGTGATCTCAGACGGTCTCACTATTCAACCGAGTTCAGTCATTCCACAGGGGGTATCTATTTCTTCACAACAGGAGGCTGATGCTTATGCTCCAAGCTAAATTGCATGAATCACAAATGGCATCAACTTCCTGGTCCATTGGAACTTGCGATGTTTCTATCGATCAATTATGGACGGTAGCAAAGCAGGCTCTTGATCCACAAGCCACTTTTAATTTGCAGATTACCGAAGACGCCAGTTATCGGATTCAAATAGCAGCGGATTTTGTTTCAACTCTTATTAAACAACGCAAACTTGTCTATGGAGTCAATACTGGATTTGGGCACTTTGCTCATACGGCAATACCCGAGGCCGAGCAATCCAAATTGCAACGCAATATCATTCTGTCACATGCCGCAGGGGTTGGACAAGATCTTCCACGCGATATTGTTATGGCGATGTGGCTCATTCGCCTGCATACCCTCAGCAAAGGGCATAGCGGAATTCGTCTGACAACTCTCAATGATATCATCTCTTCACTCAATCATGGCGTTTTAGCTTGTGTTCCATCTCGTGGAAGCGTAGGGGCATCCGGCGATTTAGCTCCTGCTGCACATTGTTGTTTACCCCTTTTGGGGCAAGGAATGTGTACGATGCCTGACGGGAAAGATTTTATTCGGATTGCTGCTCCGGTAGCGTTGGATTTGATTGGACAAGAGCCACTTCAACTTGGCCCCAAGGAAGGGCTTTCACTTGTAAATGGGACACATTTATCTTTGGCACTTGCCATTAAAGCAGTGCATGAAGCTACGCGATTGCTCAAATGGGCAAATCTTGCAGTAGCAATGGGGTTTGAAGCAACTGCTGCATCGAGACAGGGATTAAGTGAGCATGTTGCCCGTGCTCATGTCCATTCTGGTACTCAAGCATGTGCATCTGATATCAGAGAATGGCTTCAAGGCGATTCCAGAATTGCTAATGAAAATACTTCAGGTCAATGGGCACAAGATCCTTATTGTCTTCGCTGTGCGCCGCAGGTCCACGGCGTATTTCACGATGAGCTTGTTCAAGCACGAGCATCTTTAACTGACGAGTTAGACGCCATTACCGATAATCCACTTTTATTTCCTGATGATAATCTTGTTTTGTCTGGTGGGAATTTTCATGCAATCTACCCTGCAAGAATCAGTGATTCACTTTCATCAGTGTTTACAACACTTGGCTCTATCTCAGAGCGTCGAACAAATTTACTGATGAATAAAGTTCGTACCGGACTGCCCGATTTGCTTGTGAATAACGGTGGTGTAAATTCCGGATTCATGATGGCTCACGTAACAACTGCTGCCCTTGTAGCGGAGTGCAGAACCTTGTGCATGCCAGCAAGCGTACATTCGATCTCGACGAATTGTGATCAGGAAGATCATGTATCGATGGCTCCCATTGCGGGGTTTCACGCTTTAGAAATTCTTGAGAAGGTCAGATATATTATCGCCATCGAAATCCTCTGTCACTGTCAGGCATTGGATTTGCGTTCTCCATTAACACCAGGCCCTCATATCCAGGATGCAAAAGACTTTATCCGAAGTTATGTCCCAATGCTTCATGAAGATAGACCGCTAGCAAATGATATTGAAACGATCTATGGTATCATCAATCAAGAGGAGCCCCCTTCCTCATGAAAAAATCTCCTTGGCGAAGAGTGGTTGCCCCAACTGGCATTAAAAAAGTTTGTAAGACATGGCAAGCCGAAGCAGCCTACCGAATGCTTCAGAACAACCTGGACCCTGCGGTTGCCGAGAATCCAGAGGAACTGGTTGTTTATGGTGGTCGTGGTAAAGCTGCACGCGACTGGCTCTGTTTAGAGGCAATACTGGAGAGCCTTAAAAGTCTGGAAGCTGATGAAACATTACTCATTCAAAGCGGCAAGCCCGTGGGCATACTTTCGTCCCATATCGATGCACCACGAGTCCTGATTGCAAATTCAAATCTTGTTCCCAAATGGGCAACACAGAAACATTTTGACGAACTGGAAAACGCAGGTCTGATGATGTTCGGCCAAATGACGGCTGGTTCATGGATCTACATTGGCACTCAAGGGATACTCCAGGGGACATATGAAACGTTCTCGGCTTGCGGAAGAAAACATTTCAATTGTTCTCCACTTCCATTGAGTGGTAAAACGGTACTCAGCGGAGGACTGGGCGGTATGGGAGGAGCACAACCGTTAGCAGCAAAATTGGCAGGCGCAGCTTTTCTAGGTGTCGATGTATGTGCAGCCAGAGTTCAAAAACGACTTGAAACAGGCTATCTCGATTTCGTAGCCGACTCTATTGATAGTGCACTTGATCTATTATTCCAACATTCATCTCAAAAGTCTGCATTTTCCATTGGCCTGGTAGGTAATGTCGTTGACGTCCTAGAGTATATCAAATTGCATTGCATCATCATCGATGTGCTGACTGATCAAACCAGTGCTCATGATCCATTAAATGGTTATATTCCCAATAGTATCTCTTTGGAAGAAGCTGAGTTATTGCGTATTGAACAAGCAGATGAGTACATGCGACTCTCTCTTGAGACGATGGCAAGGCACGTTTCTTTATTATTGTACTTTAAATCGCAAGGCTCTACCGTATTCGATTATGGAAATAATATTCGAGCTTTCGCTAAGGAGGGTGGTTGTCACGATGCATTCAATATTCCGGGATTCGTTCCTGAATACATCCGACCGATGTTTTGTAAAGGATATGGACCATTTCGTTGGGTTGCTTTGAGTGGAGATCCTCAAGATATATTTGTTACTGACCAAGCATTGCTTAAATTGTTCCCCGAAGACCAGATGCTTGTCAATTGGCTAAAGCATGGTGTCCCTCACATTCAATTTCAAGGTTTGCCTGCTAGGATCTGTTGGCTAAAATATGGTCAGCGAGAAGAGGCAGGGGCATTGTTCAATTCCCTGGTAAGAGATGGGAAAGTCACAGCACCAATTGTAATAGGGCGTGACCACCTTGACTGTGGAAGCGTTGCTTCTCCCAATCGTGAAACTGAGCAGATGAAAGATGGCTCAGATGCAGTTGCCGATTGGCCGCTACTCAATGCTTTGATTAATTCAGTAAACGGTGCTTCGTGGGTAAGTATTCATCAAGGAGGGGGCGTCGGCGTGGGCTACAGTCAACATGCTGGAATGGTTATTGTCGCAGATGGGACACCGGAAGCCGAAGTAAGACTCAGGCGTGTACTAAGGTCTGATCCAGCCACCGGGGTGATCAGGCATGCTGATGCTGGTTACGAAACAGCAAAGCGGTTTGCCGAAAGGACCGGAATAAAGATGCCAATGTTGAATAAGGAATTATAGTGCAAGGCATGGCATTCCAAACACCAAAAAAAATCTGTGGCCTGGCTGGTCTCTTTACCGGAATTGGATTTGCGGCTAAAGGGGGGCGTAAACCTCAAAAAAGTGACTGTGGCTTCATTCCCGGACCGGTAGACATTACATGCGATGAGGGTAAGATTGTTAGCGTAGAGAAACAGAAAGTTGCTGCTGTTCAAAAAGGTTCGTTTGATGCGACTGGTCTGTACGCCACATATGGATTTATTGACTCTCATACTCATACTCTTTTTTCGGGAAGCCGTGGGGACGAACATTTTGCGAGATGGGCCGGAGACGATTATCAACGTATTGCAGCAAAAGGCAGAGGTATTTACTGCTCTGTAGAGAGTACTCAGCAGGCAATAAATGAGCGGCTTATTGATAAATGCAAGTCATCTTTGAATGGCATGCTACGTAAAGGTGTCACTGTTGTTGAAATCAAAACGGGCTACTCTGGAAGTGCCACTGAAGAACTTCGTTTGCTTGAACTACTGGAACTCATAAAAACGCAAAATAAAATACCAGGTGTTGTTTCAACTTACCTGGCACTGCATGCCCTTCCTGAAAAAAAGTCAGAGCAAATATATCTTAAAGAGATGACAGACGTTCTCGATATTATCGCTAAGCGTAAGCTCGCAACTTTCGTTGATGCATTCCCTGAAAAAGGATTTTTCTCTAACACTACTGCTGAGTTGTTCTACAAATCTGCTCAAAAGAGAGGCCTTTCGTTCAAAGTGCATTGTGATCAACTTTCAGATAATGGCTCAGCTTCGCAGTTTGCGCAAATGGGGGCAACTTCGATTGATCACTTGGAGAACATGAATCCTGCTGCAATTAAAATTTTGGCGGCAACTGACACCGTTGCCACTGTTCTACCAACAGTTTCTCTATATTTGAACCTACAATATGCCAATGCACGAAGTTTAATCGATGCTGGATGTATCGTCGCCATTGCAAGTGATTTCAATCCTGGATCTTCCCCACAAATAGGGTTGCAGTTACCTACGCTTTTAGCCGCATCGCAGATGAAAATGTCATCAGCAGAGATTCTATGCGGAGTCACATACAATGCAGCCAAGGCTCTTAATCTTACGAATCAGTATGGAGTAGTTTCGAAAGGTATGTTTGCGAACATTCTCCTATGGGAATCAGAAGCGAAACCGGGCGGTAATGGAATCAGTATACTCGAAGATATATTTTCTTCTTCTAAAGATCCTTCAATCGTGCTTTCGAGAGGACGAACGGTGTATTCCATATAAGCATTACGGGGTCTTCGTAGAATTTAGTAGCTAATCTTTGGGGAACTTCAAGATGAACAAATCAAAATGAGCTTAAAGTAACCTAAAAGCTGTCCAACGATTGGGGTCCACTACAAAATGTTTCAAGGTGGATTGATGATGGCGGCAATGAAAAATCGGGAATTTGAAATTGATGTTGAGGACTTGCTTTCACATTTTGGATCGCTGGAAGATCCGCGATCTGAAGTGAATCGACGGCATCCGCTGAAGAGTGTGATTATGATAACGATCATGGCAATGTTAGCCGGAGCGGGTGGGCCGACTGCGATTGCTCTTTGGGCGAGCAACAAAGAAGAATGGCTCTCTCAAATACTGCCGCTGCCTCATGGAGTGCCGAAAAAAGATGTCTACCGACGGGTATTAATGACGGTCAATCCGCAAGCGTTTCAAGCCTGCTTTAATCAATGGTTGCAGTCACGAATGGCACTGTTGCTTGTTATTAAAGGACTTGTGGCGATTGCTTTGGTTTGTGTTTTTTTGATGATCGCGCAGCCGCGGTATCAGCTACGCACGATTGAAGAATATTTACGTAGGGCTTGCTGATAAAGTATTTTACTCTGTTATTATTGTGTGAAGTTGCTATTCTTTCGATCTTGGGTGCAAGGGTTTTTTGTGAATTGGGCCAAAACCCTTGCGGCTGAAATTTATGTCGTGGCAATTG
>JAJRTM010000179.1 GCA_024278285.1 Planctomycetota bacterium | reverse complement strand
TCAGTCAGGAATTCTGCTGCTGGCAAAAGATTCGGTCATCACGCCGAATTTTCGCCGCATTCTTCGTCAGAGAAAAATCACCAATGTGCGATTGCACAGCGACGATGCAGAGATTATTTCTACCACGCGGGTGATGGGCAATCTTCGTGAATCTACTCGCAAAGCAAACCACGATCAGGGAACGACCAGACAATTTCGTGATGCCGTTGGAAGGGGCTTGCAATTTGTTTCCAACCAGGGCGATGCCGTTCAGGATGCCGTGATTGATCATGGAAGCAACGGTTACTGCCAGAAAAAGCAGGCAGAATTAAGTGAGAAGAATCAGAAACAGGGTGAAGCGTTAGCAGAATTGATGAACACAGCCAGCGGTTCGACTAAGCTGGATGGCGAGATCTTTCGCGAGGCAACGTTCGGTTTTCTGAAAGGGATGTGCGAAGATTTTGATTGCATGAATGCGTTGTCGTTGAACCTGAAAATCGATGACAAGCTGGCCGAGCATTGCCAGCGGATGTCAATTTTAGGAATGAGTCTTGCAGTCGAAATGGGGTTGAACGATGAAAATGTCTGCCGAGTTGGAGTAACCGGGTTGCTGCACGATTGGGGCATGTTGAAAGTTCCTGAACCTATTCGTAACCCCATCAAACCGCTGGGAAAACTGGAACGTCTTGAACTGCAAAAGCACGTGATGCATTCGGTCAATATACTGGAAAAAATGACCGGTTTGCCGACGCTGGTGCCTCTGGTTTCGTATCAGGTTCACGAACAAATGAACGGCGAAGGATATCCGCGCAGGCGGGTGGGGAGTAACATTCATCTGTTTGCCAGAATTTTGCATGTTGCCCACTGCTATGTCGAACTGACAACAAAAACAGCTTACCGCCAAGCTTTTTCTCCTTACGATGCAACGATCCAACTGTTTCGCTACACCAAAAACGGAATACTGGATCCGGTTGTGTTGCGAGCGTTATTGTGGGCGCAGTCGCTGTTTCCGGTGGGAAGCCTGGTGATGCTTTCCAATGGTAACTTGGCGAAAGTGATTCGAACCAACGGCGACCAATTTGCTGAGCCGATCGTTCAAATTGTGCAAGACAAGCGAGGAAAACAAGTTGAGCAGAGCGAAAAGACGATACTCAATCTTGCAGAAACTGATTGCAAAGTAACGCAGGCGATGCCGTTCTTCCACGATGCTGAACCAATTCCGGCTCCACATTTTCTTAAAACAAGACGCGCAGCGGAAAAGTTACAGAATAAAGTTCAATCCAGATAGGAGAGAAGCGAATTATCTGTCATTGTGCCGAACCTATTGGACGCAGCCCTGTGAAATGATACGGCAGTAATTGTTTCATCGATACTTAGTCGTTCAGAAAGTTCAGTCCGACTGGCTTGTTTTGACAGCCGCCGTCTGATTTAATTTTAGCAACATGATTAAACGACCACGAATTGACCAAGTGAAAAGGAAAGCAAAAATGCCCCAGGCACTTTTATTGATCGATATTCAACAGGATTACTTCCCCGGCGGAGAGATGGAACTTGTCGGCATCGAACAGGCCAGTAACCAGGCGGCGAAGTTGTTGGCCTGGTTTCGAGAGCAGAAATTGCTCGTCATTCACATTCAGCATATCTTTGCGAGTGCGGAGGCACCTTTTTTCAAACCAGAGACCGCGGGCATTGAAATACATTCGTCTGTCAAACCAATTGCCAGCGAAATGGTGATTACCAAACAGAACGTAAATTCATACCAAAAGACCGATCTGAAACTAAGGCTCGATGCTTTGAAGATTGATGAGCTGGTGATTTGCGGAGCGATGAGCCACATGTGCGTCGAAGGGACCACGCGGGCAGCTTCCGATTTGAATTACAAATGCAAGGTCATTCACGATGCCTGTGCTACCGGAGACCAGAAATTTCAGAACCACACCATCCCCGCTCAAGACGTACATGGCACCGCCATGGCAACCTTGGGCTTTGCGTACGCGGAAGTTCTTTCGTTGGACGATTGGAAAAAAACAAACTGATTTCCTGTGTTGTTGGAATCCCTTGGGTACCTAACTGGACAGCGCCAGGTTCAACTCGTTCCCAAGCTCCTGCTTGGGAACGCACGGCTGGGAAGGTCCTCCTTCCCGCGTGTCTTCGTTCGTTTTAGGTGATGTTTTAGTTCCGACGTGAAGCAGGAGCTTCAGTCTCTTGTGTTCCCAAGGTGGACCTTGGGAACGAGGAAATTCAGCCGCTGGACGCTAGCGTCTGCGGCTGATTTGCGAGGTGTTTTGGGTGAAATGGCCCATCAGCAGTACGGAAGCTTCTTTTGTCGATCCATTGATCGGTGCGTAAATTTATCTTCAGCCAATGGCAGAAAGAGATGTTCGAGTGGTTGGCGCGTTTGCAAATCGGGATTGAGCCAGGTTTCGATCCCGTTTTCATCCGGTAGAATCACCGGCATTCGCTGCTTCGGATGGTAACGCGCAATGAGTCGGTTCGCGTTTGTCGTTAAGATCGTACACGATTCAATCTGCTCGTTATCGTTTGACCAACTTTCCCATAAGCCTGCAAAAAGCATCAGCGGGGAATCTGTCAATTCAAACAATTCTCCTCCTTCAACAAACATGGTTGCAGGAATAATGCAACGCCTCGTTTTGAATGCTTCGCGAAAAGTCGGTTTGATATCAACAGTTTCACTGCGGGCATTGAACGTTTTTCGTTGAAAGACTTTGCAAGATTTTTGTTTCGGCGAACTGCTCCACCAGAAAGGAAGTAGCCCCCATTGAGCGGCGATCAACTCTCGCTGCTGACGGGAATTATTTCGTAAGATCGGAATTTCTGAAAGCGGAAAAAAACCATCTGCAGCAAATGCGGTCAGGTTGACGGACTGAGCCTGAAGAAATTCCTTCAACGATTCTGCTTGCATTTTCAGAAAAAAATGATGACACATCAGACGGCAATCCTTGCTTGTTTTTTGTAACTATTCAGCGAAGGGTGGCTGGGGACAGATTGTTATTAATAAAGTATGAATGGCCAGAGAACCATCGCACAATCTGCCCCCAGAACGAGATACCTGATTGCATCTGGGGGCAAATCGTCGTCAGCCGTCTCGCCAATTGTTCAATCTACTTCTGACAATTTGTCCCCAGCCACCCATCGGGTTAGGTTTTCAACACGTTGAGCAGACGCGGAATAAATTCATAGAAGGCTTTTGCCCGATGCGAAATACACTTTTTGACAACGGGTGATAATTCGCCGAAGGTGCGATTGTATTCGGGTATCATAAAATGAGG
>JAJRTM010000178.1 GCA_024278285.1 Planctomycetota bacterium | reverse complement strand
GCGATTTTAACTGACGGAGTAATCATAAATCTTATTACTTCCCCTATCATTGGGATTACGCTTTATGTCATGTCCGCTTTAGAAGTTGATTTCGAATCTCCAACAGTAAAAATGTCGTTGCAGATAGGATTTAGCGTTTTAGGGGCTATCGTTGCTGGTATTTACTTTGCAACCGGCGAATCTGGCATGGAGCAGGCAACTATTGGGAAAAAGTCAATGGGCTTATATGTTTGTGACGACGAATATCGCCCAATTTCTACACTACAAGGCTGGGGAAGATATTTTGCTTTTAACCTATTAGCCCCTCTTACGTTTTACATTAGCGTCTTGATGTCGCTATTTCGTGAGGATGGAAAAACACTGCACGACATCGTCACTGGCACCCAGGTCCGCATGGATAAGGTGAAGAAAAAGAAGGAAGCAGAAGAGGAGCAGGAATAAGCCCCGGTTATTTTGTTTTGTCACCAATTATTTTACTCTTTCCACCACGCTTTATTCTTGCGGGTGAATTCGATGACGGCTTCATATTTGGGAGCCGTGTTTGTCTTTTGATGTTCTGTTTCCAGCATTCCCCAACTGCCGTATTTGCTGGGACGAGCGACACTGGAAAAGACCGTAAATAATTTTCCGCCACTCACCTTCCAACTGGCGAAATCTTCCAGATAAAGTTGTTTCATTTCTGGATCGCGATTTGCTTTTATGAACAGGTTCATCAATTGCTGATTATTCTGAGCAGGCCCAACGCCGACCAGGTGTTGTCCGCCTTCGTAAGAAATGACATCCAGTTTTAGTTTATTTGCCTGACTGGCGACGGTTTTGATTTTCTTTCGATTCTCTGCAATGTTCTTGCGGCATTCGCGAAATAATTCTTTGAGTGACATTTTAGCTGTTTGACTGGCGCGTTGTGGCCTCCCCAGTTTACCGCCAAAGTAGGGAGCGATGGCAACGGCATCGGCATGTTTCCAGGCGTTGTTGAATGTCATCACTTGTTCGCTGACCCAGGGATTAGCCGATTGACTTCCCAGCACGCGAACCAGTCGCTCGGTCCCACCAAATACTTCTTCCCAGATTTTGAAAATCTCTACGGAGCGTTTTGAATGATAAAACAACTGTGCTTGAAAGGCGTTCTTTGAAAGCCGTAATTCACGCCCTCGTTTAGCCGCATAACGCGCCTGTGCGAACTGACCGTTCCAAACTTCATTGGAATACTCAATATAAATTTTCTGATTCGGATTCAATTTTTCTTTGGTCATCATCGCGAACTGACGGACGTAATCGTCACTCGCTAAATGAGGCACACAAAACCAGGGATCAGCTTGCAGTTTGTTGCTAAGGTCGATCATATATTCTAATGCAACCCCTTTCCATGCCTGAGAAGAGTCGGTTGGCTTGGGACGCTGCGACCATTCTTGAATTTCTGAACCGTTGGTATCCATCCAGTCCATAAATCGAATCACACGAAAGAGGCGACAACGTTCGATAAAGTGTGGATAGAACGGATCTTTTTTCCAGCTCCTTTCGAACCCCGGCATAATCAGATGAATATTGTGGATGGGATTGTTCGAATCTGTTTCAAGAAGGTTCAGCATGATCTGCCCATTCTGGGCAACATCCAGTTCAATGCGTCCTGGCGAACGTTTAATAACACGTGCTCCCATTTTGAAATCGATTTTTCCCGATCCCTCATAAAGGCAAACATAACGCCCTTGTGGATTTCCTCCCGCCCAGCACATTAAAGCCGACGCATATTGCCCTGGCTTCAAACTCTTCACCCAACCATCTTTTGTCAATTCCAGTTTCGGTCCCTGTCCCCAGGGTTTCCCTTCTGCCTGAGAAATCCACCGACGAGAGTGCATAAAAACATCAACAAATGGCATTTCAGTAGAGTAGTCAACCACATGCGACAGATTAATTCCCAGCGGAGAATTCCGGTGAGAGTCTTCAGCATGCGATGTTGAACAGAACAATGCGAGAGCAAATAAGCAAAAGGCAGAACGCAAAAAGCATGAATATCGCATCGTATCTCCCTGGGAATAAGTAAACAGAGTCGGACACAGCTTCTACCCATCCTAGGAAGCAAGACAGAATCAATCAACGGATGTGGATTTGATGTTGAGATAGGGAAGCTGGCAATGATCTGCCAGTCATAACAATGAATGCGGGAAATCTCTTGGAAAATGAGCGGGCTGGAAATTGAAGCTCAAATTCATTGAGGTACAATACAGCGATGTCAAACCCCCTTCTTTTTCTTGGTGATACCACTTTGGATAGCGCTGCGAGCTATCTTGCTGGTGCGTTGTCGCATGCTGGTTGGGAATTTGATTATCTTCCCAGCGATGCCGATTTGCAGCCAAACGATATCGCAACTGCCAGAAAGCTGATCATCATCAGCGATTACCCTGCCGAGCGTATCGAGAACTCGTTACAGGAAAAAATTGTTGAGCAAGTTCAGCAGGGAACCGGGTTGCTGATGATCGGCGGTTGGGAATCGTATCAAGGATTGGGCGGAAACTGGGCCGGGACAGTTATCGCAAATCTGCTGCCTGTGATCATTTCAGAAGTTGATGATCGTCAAAATTGCGATCAACCCGTTTTTGTCCGATGTGAAACAGAGCATCCGATTTCAGACAATTTTCCATGGAATAAGCGACCGCCGATTATTGGTGGCTATAACCGAGTAAAAGTGAAACCGGGAGCAACTGTTCTTCTGCAAGCCGAGCGATACAATGCCTCTTTTAAGGGCAAAAAGGCAGAATGCGAACTGGTTCGTGTGAGTTCTGATCCTCTGCTTGTCATCGATGATTCGCAAGCGGGACGAACAGCCGCCTTGATGACCGATTTGGCACCTCACTGGGTCGGACCACTTGTAGATTGGGGAAGTAAACGAGTTTCTGCCCACGCGGCAGGAGCAGAAGAAATTGAAGTGGGCAATTTATACATCAAGTTTATCCAGCAACTGATTGCGTGGACGGGACGGTTGGATCGTTGAATTGAACTCGGTATTATCGCCCAGTGAATGTTCTGTACCGCGGACTTGTTAGTAATCGTGAATAAGACAAAGGAATAAAAATGCAACCGGGAAATGCTATTGTTGGACAATCGGGGGGGCCGACTTGTGTGATTAACTCTTCGCTGGTTGGTGTTGTGGAATCGGCATTGAAAAGTAAAAAGATTGATACTATTTTCGGGATGCGATTCGGAATTGAAGGTGTCCTCAATAATAAACTGCTTGATTTTTCAAAAGTGGAATCGAGCGTTTTGAAAAATCTGAAACAGACTCCCAGTAGTGCCTTGGGATCGACCCGTCTTAAATTACAGGACGAACATTTTGGGCCGATTCTTAAACAATTGAAGAAAAAGAACATTCGCTATTTCTTTATGATTGGCGGCAACGACACGATGGATACAATTCATCGGATTGTTGAATATGCGAATGAACATGGTTGGGAAATGACGGGAGTTGGCGTTCCCAAAACCGTCGATAACGATCTGTTCGGCACCGATCACACGCCCGGCTTCCCTTCTGCGGGGCGGTATGTCGCGATGTCTGTTTTACAGGGCGGCCTATTGGCGAAAAACATGCAGCGGGTTGATCAATTCAATGTCTTCCAAACCGTCGGACGCAGTGCAGGTTGGCTGCCGGCAGCAGCGGCTTGTGCTCGTCGTAAAGCAGGCGATCCCCCTCACATTATCTTGCTTCCCGAACGCCCGTTTATTCGAGAAGATTTTCTTGCCGCGGTAAAAAAAGCACAAGCAAAGCACGGTTTCGTTTCGATTGTTTGTGGCGAGGGAATTACCAATCCAGATGGTTCGCCGGTTTCTGCCTCACAAACAAAAGACCGATTTGCCAATGTCGAATTCGGTGCGATGGGCGGGACCAGCGCAGCAATGATTTTGCATCGTATTATTTCTGACGAATTCGGTTGGCGTGGCGAGTTCCAGGTTTGTGAGTCACTTCAAATGTGTGCAGCAGATCGAGCCGCCAAACTGGATTACAAAGAAGCTTATGCTTGCGGAAAACAAGCCGTCAAACTCGCCCTGCAAGGTAACGGCGGGGTGATGGTCACGATGAATCGCGTTTCAAAAACCAACCAGCCCTACCGTACTGAATTCGGGACCGAACCACTTAAAAACGTGGCGAACCATGAACGCCCGATGCCGGATCACTTTATCGCGAAATCGGGAATGGATGTCACCAAAGCGTTTATGAATTACGTGACCCCACTGATTGGTGAACTGCCTGTTTATCAATCGTTGCCCAAATAAGTTCGGTTCTTCCTACTTTATAATGGCTGAAACGTTTTACAGCCACGGATGGACCCAGCGCCGCATTGCCGCAACCAAACAAAGGTTTGAACCACGAAAGAAACGAAAAACACGAAAGAAGAGAAAAATTGTTTAACGGCAAGCCGAAGGCGACTGCGTAAATCGGTTTGTTTGATTGGAAGGTATTGAACCG
>JAJRTM010000177.1 GCA_024278285.1 Planctomycetota bacterium | reverse complement strand
GCATTTTGAAATATTTTGATCGCTTTCTCACGTATTTCTTTCTGACGGTGCGTAACGAGTCGTTGCTGACGTGCCGCATCAAAGCTCGTCTTGCGCACATCACCAGATTCAATATGATCAAGCAGTTGACCAGTCCATTCGTCCCGACTGAGCAGTACATCTAGAATACTCTGGTGTAAACTGGCACTGGCATAAGGAAGTTGTCCCACGAGAAGTTCTGCAACCTGGGAGCGGCCTGTTCGAGAAAGAGCAGCAACGGCGGCCTGTTGAATCTTCACAGAATGTCGAGCGGATACGAGCGATGCAATATCAACCGATACTGTTTCCATCTTAATATCGATAACAGAATCAAGTTCAGCGCGATCCAGAAGCTGTTTAGTTATCGCTCCCCGTCGCCTGCCAAGGATGGTCAACGCCAGTTGAATTTGTGACGGGGATTGCTCCTGATCTGCCACGATCTTCGCTGCTGTTGTGTGCAATGCTCGCACGCGATTACAAAAATCGGTATCAAACTGTAATCCTTTGGGGCTTCTCAGATCCGCAGTCTCCAATGCGGTTACAAATAATGGAACGGAAGATGCTGGTAATTCCCGGGGGGGCTGCTTCTCTTCCAAAATGGGAGTCAGCGACTTCAGGACCGCTGCGATTGAAGACTCATCCCCTACGCGAATTGCAATCGATACCAAGTCACGATAAACCTGCGAATGTTTTTGTGAAGCTGGCAGTTTCTGGAAAGCAGCAAGAACAGCAGACGCATTTTTCGACGAAATGGAACTGAGAACCGAAGTTTTAACGTAAACATTGGAATAATCCGAAGCAATCAAATGAGCCAGTGCAATCGCTGCTTTGGGTGAACTGGTTTCTCCAAGTGTCCACGCAACCTGTCGCCTCACTCGAATATTGGGGTGAACAGCATGGGCAATAACAGCCGTTACAAGATCAGAATGTTCATTCAACAATGGTTCTGCCAACCGGATAGCAAACCGGACAACTTCTGCATGCTGAGATTTCAATGCCTGCAATACGTCTTGCGGACTTAATCCACCAATTCCGTTGAGAGTCGCCAAAGCATGAATCTTCCCTTGTGGCAATTTTGCCGAAACGGCAAGCTTTTTAAGATCATCGATAACCGGTTGCGCTTCATGCCATATCAGCATTTGCTGAACCAGATCCCGAATCGTTCCATTGGGATGATCAAGATACTGTACCAGTTGTTGATCTGACAGGTCTTCCAATGAAGGAATGACCGGGATTGCCGGACGCTTGTTATTCGATGGACTCTTGTGAGGTAAAACCCTGTAGATTCTGCCTCTGCTTTGTCCTGCATAAATATCAAGTTCTGCCAACGTGGATTGCGGAATCCATCGTGAATGCTCAATCACATAACGGTACATATCGACGACCCAGATTGCACCGTCCGGCCCGGTTCGCATCTGCACGGGCCGAAACCATTTATCGGTAGAACTCAAAAATTCAGACTGTTGTTCATTCTCGGCTCGGCGTCCTGAAAATTTAATGCCATCAGGTTTCATCACAATACGATGGACAAGCTGATAGACCGGTTCGCAGGTAAAAGCGTTTCCTGTATATTGCGACCCAAGCAGAGTGTCCCGATAAATTCCGAGCCCGCAGGCAGATGTCGCCTTGTCCGGCGTTCCGGAAAGTTCGAAGAGAACAAGATCTTTCGGCGGATAAATCCTTAATGCTTCCGCATTGGCAACGCCTGTGATCGATGGTGCAGGTACTACATAAGGATTGCGGCGGGTGTATCGGTCTTCTGTCGGATAATGTTTGAGCAGCGTTCCGTTCGAGCAACCGAACCAGTCTCCCCAGTCGTTTCGACAGCGTCCCTGTTGCGTTCGACCGGTAACCGGCTCGATGACGCCGGTATCCGGATTCAACCGAAAATCGCGGCCTGTAACATCGACTGTTATTCCTGTGAGATGACTGGTAATTTTTCCGCCAAAAAGCCCGCACGAACCATACAGCCAATTGTCCAGTCCCAACTGCAAACTGTTAACGCGAGCCTGAGCATTTCTGACATCGAAACCGGAAAACAGTTTCTTCACCGAATCGGCAACTCCGTCGCCGTTTTCGTCACGAGCAAATAAAATATCTGGAGCATCGCAAATCAGCACCCCGTCCCGCCAGACTTTCACGTCCATCGGAAAACGAAGCCCGTCAACAAAAGTCTGCGCTTTGTCAAAACGTCCATCGTTGTTCGTATCACGAAGCCATCGAATGCGACCATGCTGCTTAAATTTTTCATAAACACCATGACCGTAATCATTCATTTCCGCGACCCATAATCGACCATCGGACCCAAAATCAATTGCAACAGGGTCTCGAATCAACGGTTCTGCTGCCACCAGTTCAATTTTCAGATCCTTATGGGTCTGCATCAAGCGAAGAGACTCTTCAGGAGACTTGGGAGCAACTCCCTGTGTTCCATCGGGCACATGAAAAGTCTCAGGAACCTGATGATGAACTTCATCGACAATCAGTTGCTCGAGCCCCGCTTTGAGAGTTGTCGGCAACGCGAAATAAGGCGTCTCCGAACCACCGCCGTACCGCCCCTCACGTGCCAGACGTTCAGAAGGAATGTAAGAACAAAAATCGTTGCTGTAGGCATTAAGCCAAAATCGCTCCCGATCAAATTCCTTCTTCAAACGCAGGGAGTAATCAACACAAACTTCACCTGCAAGAAACACAACACATAAACTGTCCCCAAAAGACCACGTTTGAATCGGATAGTCAATCGCCTCCAGCAACTTCTCTCCCCGATCAAGTTTTGCAAGTTGTGTCGTCGCGTTATAGCCAATTTGTCTTCCTTTTTTGACCATCTCTTCAAACTGTTTGCGGCTCGGCAATGGGTTCAGCGGCAAGTCAATCCGATTCAATGTTGCATGATAATTTCCCGTCACCGGTTTCTTTGGTTCTTTCAGCAGGCGTTGCACTTCAGAAGCGATCTCCATGCCCTGGTTTGCAGCGATCCCCACTTTATCACCTTGCACACCCGGAGCTGGCTTGCTGTCCGATCCTGCTCCAATCGAGACCAATGCGGTCGCACCGGGAATCATTCGTTCTATTGATTCAGCTGCATAACCTGCCCAGTCACCATGAATTTTGTTGAACGAAAGCGTTGTACAATGACACGCATAAGCAACATAAACTGCACGGATTTTATTACTGTCTGCGTCACGCACAAACAGCGTTGGAAGATCGTGATCAACGGGACCGCCCGGCGTACGGCGATTTTTTGCAAAACCAACCGTGCCGATCGCCCATTCCAAACGAGATTCTTTGCGATTCCCAATCGCTTCATCAGCCGCCCTGGTAATCAGGTCGGTCAATTCTTTTGTATAACGATCAATATGTTTTTGATGTGCAGCAGGAATCGCAGTGCTGAATATATTGTCTGCTGCTCCATTCACTTTCGGGGTACAATGAGAATGCGTAAACGTCAACGCAATGTTCTCACGCGGCACGCCATGAGAAGATTTCAACCGCTTTGCAACTTCATCCACCATACCAAGGCGAACACCCAGGCTGTCGATGGCAATCAGTACGAGCGGCTTGGTATCCCCATAAGAAATCGCAATCGCGCGAGCATAAATCTGCTGCGAAACCCCTTCAGATTCCTCACGACGATTCCCAAACCCATTCAGTCTGATCGGATAATCTGGAGTAATATCAACTTTGGATATACCAACCTGATAAATCGTCGGCTCGACAGCGTTTGCAGTTGTTGAGAGTAGAATTATTGACAAACAGGCAACGATAAAAGCATGAGATGTAAAACTCACAAGGCACTCTTTTCTAATTGCGGTATCGAATGGCGCGTCCGGCAAGATCGGTTCATTCTGATGGCTGTAACCAAATTCAATTATCTTGAGGTTTTGTATAACACACAAACGAATTGACGGGGCAGTGGCCCAGCACGACTGGTCTGTTCTGACCGCCATAACCAAGATGACATTTTTCTATTATTTGCGGAACGTTCGCAAACTATTACTGTTAGTAATATAAAGTAAAGTCTTATTCTGTAGCGAGAATATCTTCCAGCGGATAGGAATTCCAGTCAGCCATGAATCTTTAGCCGCGCAGGCTGGTTTTGTGTGATTTGTTTCGCTTACAGATGGCTTGACAGGTTGTTAGCATACTTTCTCAACAGCACCGCGAATTATTGTGTGGCTCATTTTATCACGATTCATATTTACGACACCTATAACAGAATTGAAGTTTATGTTTTTGCGATTTCAGGATGTTGTGGAACAGGGAATAGAACGAAAGCTGCATCTGGGGGTACAGCTAAGCCTTTCTTACCGGGGGAAGAATTATGAGTTGGCCTGCGGTCAGTCCCGTCCCGGAATATCGCTTGATGTTGACACCAAACTATTCTGGCTCTCGGCTTGTAAACCGATCGCTGCGGTTGCGACTTTGATTTTGCAACAACAAGGCCGTTTATCTATTGATGATCCCGTTTCTAAACACCTTTCCTGCTTCACTGGAACAGGGAAAGATCAAATTACGATCAAGCATGTTTTATCGCACACCGCTGGCCTGAAAGATGTACGAACCGGCTGGCCCGATACGGATTTCGAACTGATATTAACGCGACTTTGCGAAACGCCCATTCAGGAAGGTTGGATACCGGGCATGCGAGCGGCGTATGTGCCTGCAGCCAGTTGGATTTTGCTGGGAGAAATCATCGCGAGAGCCTCGGGAATGCCTTTCACTCGGTTTGCTCAACAGGAAATACTTGATCCCCTGCAAATGGACGACACCGTTTGTGTCCATCGCGAAACAGCAGAAGAACTACAGGGGACAATACAAATGTTTGACCGCAGCGATGGAGAGATTCGAGAAAGCGATTACGTCAATCGCATGCTAAGCGGCGTTGTTTCTCCCGGCTCCTGCTTTGCTGGTCCAGCTCATAATTTACGCAAACTTTACGATGCTCTGCGACTCAATCATAAAAACCGAAAGGAAATCCTTACTGCTGAATCAATTCAACAGATAACATTCAGGCACCGCGAAAACCTGGTTGATGAAACATTTCGTCATAAGCTGGATTTTGGTCTGGGAGTCATTATCAATTCCAACCGTTACGGTGTGAAAACGGTTCCTTATGGATATGGAGTGCATAGTTCTGAAGGTGCATCTGGACATGGCGGTTCACAAAGCTCAATCGGTTTTGCAGACCCGGATCGTGAAATGAGCGTTGTCATTATCGCTAACGGTCGCCCGGGGGAAGGTCAGCATCAAAGACGCTTTCGACACCTGCTGGCTGCATTGGAAGAAGATATGCAGCATCTTGATTGAGACTGGTTTTTCGAATGAAGCTTAACCCGGCGTAGCTGAAACCAAACAAAAAAAAGTAACTACAGAGACACCAATTTCACTCACAACCCCAATATTTTAACAGCTCAGGCTGACCCTGGTTACTGTTTCAAAATGTTAAAATGTGATATCCTTCACTGTGAAGAGCGGTTCTGTTTTTGCGAAAAATGTCATATCAGGAAATAGTCAGCATGTCGAAGCGAGTTTTATCTATTGGTCAGTGTGTCCCGGATGACGGGGCGATTTTACAGTTTTTGACTACTCATTTTAATGTCCAACTGGTACGTTCCCCCGATGCGGAAGATGCCTTGGCAAGAATTCGTACGGAATCTTTCGACTTGATTCTCGTCAACCGAAAACTGGATATCGATTACAGCGATGGACTCGATGTGATTCGTTTGATCCAGGCAGATCCCGATATTAACACAACCCCCGTGATGCTGGTTTCCAATTATCCGGACGCTCAGGAAAAAGCGATTCGAATTGGTGCAGAACATGGCTTCGGCAAGATGGAATATGAACAGCCGGAAGTGCTTGAACGTCTCAAAAAGTTTTTGAATGACGCGTAATCGTGGCAGAAATATTCAATCAAATAAATAAAAAACGAACTGAAATAACTTATGAACGATTACAATAATTCTCGCATGATGAAAGCGATTCGGCGGGAGCCTGTCGATACCACACCGATTTGGATTATGCGACAAGCCGGGCGTTATCTGCCTGAATACATGGCGATTCGTAATAAAGTCACCTTCATCGAATTGTGTCAAACTCCCGCATTAGCGGCTGAAGTAACCGTGACCGCTCAGCAGGTTTTGGGGGTAGATGCTGCGATCCTGTTTGCAGATTTACTTCCGATGCTGATGCCAATGGGGATCGACTTAACTTACGAAAAAGGGGAAGGTCCGGTCATACATAATCCGTTGCGAACGGCTGCAGATGTTGATCAATTTCGGGAACTGGAATCACTCGATGATCTTGGCTTCGTCTTTGATGCCGTCCAACTGATTCGCAAGGAACTCGCTGCCGATATTCCCCTGTTGGGATTTGCAGGCGCTCCGTTCACATTGGCATCTTACGCCATCGAAGGGGGAGGGAGTCGCAATTATATCCCCACCAAAACGATCATGTATAACGATGCCAGCATGTGGGATGCGATTATGTCACGTTTAACGAATAGTATTTCGCGTTATTTAATCAAGCAGATTGAATCTGGTTGCCAGGCAGTTCAACTTTTCGATAGTTGGGCCGGTTGTCTTTCTCCCGATGACTATCGCCAATTCGTTCTGCCTTACACAAAAAAAGTGATCGATACTGTTTCTCCGCACGCACCGGTTCTTAACTTTATGAATGGCAATCCTGCACTTTTGAATCTGCAAAAAGAAGCGGGGGGAGATGTGCTTGCCCTCGATTGGCGAATCGACTTAAAACAAGCCTGGCGGCAAGTCGGTTACGATGTCGCGGTGCAGGGAAATCTCGATCCGATTACTCTGTTTGCAGAGATTCCTGTGATTCGCCAGCGAGCCAAAGCAATTCTTGATAAAGCAGAAAACCGCCCTGGTCACATCTTTAATCTGGGGCATGGCGTCACCCCGGAAATGAACCCGGATCACGTCAAAGCTCTCGTTGAAATCGTCCACGAACTCGCCATGCGATAATTGACTTTGAATTGATTGCAATGCAGCTCAGAAGCGATATGCCGGAGCTATCCAACGGTTTGAATTTTGTTTCAGTTATTCAACTCCGGATCGTCCCCCGTAAACTGAACAGTGAAAATAGTTCCTGTAACTTTTGAACAAGTATCTCTTCGCCGCTTTTTATAACTGCTTCGATACAAATCGCTTTACATGAAATATTTGCGGGGAGTAATTGCGTCAGTTTGACGAGGTCTTTTTGCGTGGTCAGTAATTCATTTGTTCCGGCTTTTTGGGCGAGATCGCAAAGGGTTTGAATTTCCTGTTTTGTATAATGATGATGATCGGGGAAGACGAAAAAGTTCTTTTCGGGCAAGATATCAAAACCGATCCCAGAAAGTAATTTCTGAAAGCCGGTCGGGTTTCCGATGCCACAAAACATGATCGCGGTAGGCGGTTTGCAGGGAAGGGGGGATCGGTTTCCTTGTTGATCGAGAAAAACGGTCGGCTCAAACGTAACCTCGACAACGGGTGTTTTGTCCTGAATATATCGATTCAATTCTGTTCGGATTTGCGATATTTGCGAAGAAGATACCTGTTCGGTGCGAGTGATCACGACCAAATCGGCTCGTCTTAAAGAACGAAGTGGTTCACGCAATAAGCCGCGTGGCAAAAGGTGATTGTATCCGAATGGATTGACCGCATCGATCAATACAATATCTAGATCACGATGCAATCGGCGATGTTGAAACCCATCATCGAGAATCACACAATCACAATCGTGCATTTCGATCAACTGACCAGCGGCAAGAACGCGATCACGATTTTGCAGATGGGGTGTCCCAGGACAAACTTGTTCGAGAACCATTTTTTCATCGTTTCCAGCTTCATGGTTTGCTTCGCTGGAGTTGGCAGCATCAAGAGATTTATATCCTCTGCTGGCGATCCCCGGTTTTTTATTCATTGAAGCAAGGGTATGCACCAGCCAAGCGGCAAAAGGCGTTTTTCCGGTCCCTCCAGTGGTGATATTTCCGACACTGATTACCGGAGCGTTCACACGATGAACGGCAGCCAGGTTCCAATCAAACCGGGCGCGATTCAAAATCGCTGCGGCACCATAAACCGGCGAGACACAACCAAGCAGCAGACGCAATCCGACCGCACGAACATCGGTTCGTTGACCCGAAAGAACAGCTTCTATCTGTGCAGGATTCAAAAGAATTTAAGTTTGGTAAAGTATGGAGGAGATGGAAAATAGAAACCGCAGAAATAAGGAATAAGGCTCATCCGGAAATTGCGTGCTTCTCGGTTTCCAAGAAGTCAATTAGCCACGGATGAACACGGATTTTCACGGATGTAATAAAGAAATAATATTAGCCACAGAGCTCACCGAGGGCACAGAGAAAAAAGAGACACAGTCATGAAGTCGATTTTTCCTGTGCAATGCTTTTCTAAAGATCGTCGCAGAAGAAAACAGAATAGAGGTTCCCCTATGCTTTGGTTTTCTTTTCCTTGTTTTCTCTGAGTTCTCGGTGACCTCTGTGGCTTATTTTATTTTTCGTCTTTGTGGTTCATTCCTTTTTGTTGTGTGTGGACTTTTCTGTGACAGTTTTTTACAGGAGAAATCAAGCCGTCTTTTTATATGAGGCTTAAACTGATCAATCATCCGTGAAAATTCGTGTTCATCCGTGGCTTTTTTTATGGCTTAATCTCATCAAAAGTATGCTATAGCAGGATGAAGCAGTAACTGTTTGACTCGAAAGTAGTTCTATCACAACAACTTGAAACATGACCAGCCATGTTTAGCCGCTGCTGGAATTCAGACAAACAAATCCGCAATAAGTGTTCGTCTGCATTCCGTTAAAGACAACTTACATCTTTTGTTGATTTCTGGATTTTCGTTCCTGTTGTGGTTACTATCTTT
>JAJRTM010000176.1 GCA_024278285.1 Planctomycetota bacterium | reverse complement strand
ATACAAATTCTATTACGGCAAAGGGTGCCAGCGATGTAACAATACGGGATACAAAGGCCGAACCGGCATTTATGAATTGATGAATATCGATGATGAAATTCGCGATTTAATTTCTGAAAATGCTTCGGTAGATGAATTGCGAAAACAGGCCAGGTCACATGGAATGACCACTTTGCGGGAATCTGGCTTGAAGATGATTTTTGATGGCATCACCACGATTGATGAAGTCGTGCGTGAAACGATTATGGAAGATATTGAAGCATAATAATAAGGCATCGGGCAAACAGTGATTGTCCTGCTTTAGGAACATAACAGTGGTGAGGAGATCTGGGTGAGCGGCAAGGCGCTAGCCGCCGGTAATTATCGCAGCGGAGATGATTACTGGCGGCAATGCAAAATACCGACGGCTAGCGCCTCGCCGCTTACAGTTTAGTTCACGGTTTTTTGTACCAGGCGTAATGGAGCAGTATTATGGCTACCTTCGTTTATGAAGCGATGGATAACACCGGACTGGAAGTGAAGGATACGATTGATGCTGCCTCCGAAATGGAAGCTCAGCAGAAAATCAGAGAACGGGGTTTCTTCGTTACAAAAATTCAGGAAAAAGCGGAGAAGAAAAAGAAAGAAAAAAAGAAGGTCACCTCCAAGACCGATAAGCAAGGGAAAAAGAAAACTTTCTCGCTGGGAAAAGTGAAGGGGAAAAAGCTGTGTGCTTTTACTCGCCAGCTTTCAACACTGCAAGATGCCGGACTGCCTATTTTGCGATCACTGCGAATTCTGGAAGGGCAATCGAAACCGGGGCCGTTGAAGAACTCGCTGATTGGCGTGATCGAAGATGTTGAATCTGGAAACACACTTTCCGAAGCGATGGCTCGCCAGCCGAAAGCTTTCGATAACCTGTATGTGAATATGGTCAAAGCCGGTGAAGCTGGCGGTGCGTTGGAAGTTATTCTTCAACGCCTGGCAGAGTTCAAGGAGAAATCTCAATCCTTAAAGCGAAAAGTGCAAGGGGCGATGATTTATCCCTGTGCCGTGATGACGGTCGCGGGCGGGATTGTCGGTTTTATTATGTACTGGATTATTCCGAAGTTTAAGGATATTTTTGTCGGCTTCGGACTCGAATTACCTGCCATTACCATGGCGTTAATTGGAGCCAGTGACTTGGTTGTGAATTACTTCTACCTGATTCCGGGGATACCGTTTGCTTTCTGGTTGATATTGAAAATTATTCGTAAGAATAAAACCGGGGCGTATGTGACCGACTGGATGGCGCTGCGGATTCCGATTCTGGGGATGATTCTTTCCAAGGCGACCACGGCGAGAGTTTGCCGAACATTGGGAACATTGATTGCCTCGGGGGTTCCGATTCTCGAAGCGCTTTCGATCTCACGAGATACGGCTGGAAATCACGTTTTTGAAAATGCGTTCAATCATATTTATTCAGCCATTCGCGAAGGGGAATCGATGGCGGTTCCGTTAAAAGAAACGCGAATTGTTGATGACATCGTCGTCAACATGGTAGACGTCGGCGAAGAGACCGGGGCGTTAGATAACATGCTCTATAAAGTCGCTGATATTTACGACGAAGAAGTCGAGGTACTGGTCGAAGGTTTAATCAACATGCTCGAACCGATCATGGTCGTTGTTCTTGGGTTGATCGTCGGGTTTATTGTTATCGCGTTGTTCTATCCACTGATTCAATTGATGAACGATCTGAGTTAGTTGTACGGAAATAGTTGGCGAGCCGTGCCTGTCAAGGCACGGGTGATGACGCATCACCAAAACGGCTCGCCTGAAATTCAAGACATTGAAATAGAGTCTTATTCCACAAACATTCTGGGCTTATACGAAGGAGAAGTGATATGCGTTGCAATGAACGCATTCAGTCTGAACAACAAGGCAAAAGAGCCGGTTTTACACTGATCGAACTCTTAGTCGTAATCAGCATCATCGCGATTCTGTCTGCATTACTCTTAGGAGGAATCCAGGCCGCACGCCTTGCAGTCATTCATGCCAAGGCAGCGCAGGATATTAATAATCTTAAAACGGCATTAGCTACGTTTCATGCAGAGTTTGGTGGATACCCTCCCAGTTCATTTGCCTTGTATGCAAATTCAACTGGTGATCCCAGTTGGCGAACAGATACTGCAAATCCTCAGCGACTCGCTAAGAGCAGGGCAATAATTAGTGATTTGTTTCCAAGTTTTACTTTCACGGGTGTCTCAGGTCTCTCTGCACCTGTTGTTGAATATAACGGGGCAGAGTGTTTAGTGTTATTTTTGGGTGGTGTCATTTCAGCAGAAGGCGTGCCTCGAGGGTTTTCAGCAAACCCTGCAAGTCCATTCAAAATAGATAATGGTAAGCGGGTAGGTCCCTTTATGGAATTTGACTTAAAACGATTGCAGGCAACAACGAATGGAAAGCTGACTTACCTGGATAGCTATTTAGGACAGACCGTGCCAATCTGGTATCTCTCAGCATATAATGGACGTGGTTACTCCGTGCCTGATCCCTCTAACGCCAGTTTGTCACATGATCTCCCTCCTGGTATGAGAGATTGTTATCGGCAAGTTTTTTCGATGGATCATAATGGGACAAACTGGAGCGTCACGTCAGAGGGAAGAAGTAAGCCGGCATGGAAAGAAAATGCTTATCAGCTAATTTCTCCGGGAAAAGATGGCGTCTATGGACTAGGGGGATACTACGCAGATGGCATGCCACAGCCGAAGCAACCGACATGGATTGGTTCACTTCCTGACTGGAATACTAAATGGGGGCTTTTTCAATCCAATCGCCAAAACCATCCAGATCCTAGTTTAACTGGTGGTGACCAGGACAACATCACAAATTTTGCAACTAGGCTAAATTAAAATAGAGAGTCTTTTGAATTGCTTGAGAGAATTATATTGGGCCAGGAAGTTGGAGTGATTTTATGAGGTTTCGTCGCGTGGGAAAACTTCACATTCAGAACGGTCGATCTCGGCATTCTGCTGGGTTCACGATGATTGAGCTGCTTACTTCCATCGGGATTATCGTCCTGCTGGCTGGTCTTTTACTCGTTGGTTTTCGTGGTGTTTGGGCAACCGCAAAGAAGAACAAAACAAAGATCACGATCTTGCAGCTTAACCAGTTAATGAAGCAAAGCCTCTCGGCTATCGATCTTGCTCGCGGACAGGGGAAAGGGCTTTATCCCCCGATTATTGAACGCCTTTCTGATTCTGCTAAAAAAGTGATGAATGATAAGTTCAAGATGAAAGGCGCCTTGCCGCAGCGTTGGCAAGATATGGTTGGACGCGATGGAGCATGGGGAACCGCTGATGATACAGCGATGGGGAAAATTATCCAAAGGAAAATCAGCAAAGGTGAAATGGCCCTGTCTGATTTGAGCGGAGTTACTGGAAGTTCTGAAATTGTCTATTTACTCTTTTCTGAAGGGTCAGTCTACGGCGTCACCTTGAAGGATGCTGGCGAATTTGGGGCTGATGTTATT
>JAJRTM010000175.1 GCA_024278285.1 Planctomycetota bacterium | reverse complement strand
GGCGAGAGCGTAATGTTCCTCTCCCCTCACCAACAAAGGCAAAGTCCGGATTTGCCCACGTCTCCACCGGGCGTCAGTCACCAGCTCATCGTGAGTGACCGACACCCGGCTCCGACGAAGGCAAATCCTCCAAGGACGATCAAAGGGGACAAATCCCCAACGTTCACTAACCCGTACCAGCGCCCACAAACTTTGGGGAACTTCACGCAGACTCCAGAGACGTAGGGTACGCTGTGCGTACCAATTGTGACTCACGTTAGAGGAGATACATTGCCATTGTAGCTTACATTACTCTGCACGCGTGGTACGCACAGCGTACCCTACTTGCTGGGTGCCGTGAGGCACAAGATGAACGCGCCATGTGCATTCGATTTCATTTGAACTTCCAATAATGATGGAACCCACATGGCGCGTACATCTTGTCGCTGCACGACCCAACCGCTAAAAGCGGATGGGCCACCCGTCAAACGTTGCCGCACAAAAACAAAAACCTCAAGCGGCAAGTCAATCAAGACAAAGTAAGAAAAGGACTCACCTTTCTTGCGGACCACAGCCACCCTCGCAAGAATCTCCTCGCAACCAGCGCTACACTTTTCGCCCGCCCGGCGCTACGTTTTTTCTGACCGTTGTTTACACATCTTTGGAACGTCGGGCGTAATCTGCAGAAACCATTTTAATCCGCCCGTCATAAATGAGTACAGATACGTTCCAGCAAAACAGCCTGCGATCACCGGCAAAGTTAAAGGTGCAAGCCAGGCAACGATCAGTGCGACATTTACCAGAATGACTGCTGTGGCCGAAGTTGCGAGTGAGCGAATCAGATAGGGCATCCGGAACGGTGCAAGCATCGAGACAGCATGCAGGATAAATGTCACGATCAAAATCAGCCCTGGGTTGAATTCATAATAGTTCGACAGGAGCAGAACGAACAGCAAATGACGCATCAGCTCATTCGTTGCGGAACCGGTCCCTGTCACCAAATTTGGAGAAAGCCGAGTCACGACACGCAATAATAAAGCAGTCGCTGCCATCAGACCGGACAGACCAATGGAAATCGAAACGATGCTCATACCATTCCCAAGGTCTGCGTACTGCATCGCAACCAATATGACAAAAAGTGTATGCGCAAACGCATCACAAACGTTGTCCAGGATGGCACCGAACTCACTTCTGATCTGCAATTTGGCGGCGAGAATACCATCCAGGTCATCCATGATGTTGTTGTAGACAATTAACGGAATCAGGTACTGCCACCCATTTTCAAGAAAGAGGAGACAGAGCGGGAGCACTCCCAGAATGGAAACCACGTTCGCCAGATTGCGGTACATAATCTTTCCTGCGGATTTTCTCATTGACTTTCCTCAGACAGATTCTTGATGGCCTGATGATTGCCAGTCGAACCCGTCTGCTCTCAATATGGCTCCTGAGATTCAGGACAGACAACGAAGAAGTGATTGGTTAACCGGGGATAGGCCACTCCGAATAGATCTGGGAGATGGGTAATCCAAGAATAGCAGTTAGACCCAGCCCAGGGACAAAGCGTGCCCAGTCTGCCTACGCTGGCGAAGCCTGCTCTGTGCCATCGGGATTGAAGAGCAAATTTACTTTCTCCAAATCTTGCAGCGTATCTATTTCGTACCAACTGCCAGGCTTAAAAAGGACCGCTTCAAAAGAAAGGCTGCCGTCCAAAACCATGTCGGCGAAAACTTTTTCGTAGTATTCGTTGACTTGCCCTGAGTCAATATATTGCTCCAATCGAATAATGACTTGCTGCCATGACCGGAGGGAAAGACTACAGATATTGACCGTCTTAAAGTGCAGCTCATCTGCATCCCGCACTTCGCCGATTTGAAATTCTCGCACCTGTTGCAATTCATCAATGGTCACCGTGCTACCGTTCATCCAAGATTGCATCGGTGATATGGCGATTCTATCGGGTTGTTGTAGATCACTCAGTAACGACGACTCAAAGAGAAGATCAGATTCGAGTAAGAGAAAAGGCTCTTGGACGATCTCTCGTGCTGACCAAAGTGAGTAGATGTTATTGGTTGTGCGGTATTTCGGATTGACGACATATTCGATTGACAGGCTGCCTCGCTGTTCCCCCAGGAACTCGCGGATATTTTGCTCCAGGTAACCGACAACAACAACCAATCGCGTGAAGCCCTGTTGACACAAACAATCGACTAAACGTTCGAGAATGGGGATACCGTCAACTTCAGTAAGACACTTTGGCTGGTCGTCGGTGAGCGGTCGAAGCCGACCCCCACTGCCAGCGGCTAAGAGTAATGCAGTAGTGATTTGCTTGTTTTTTTTCGCGCCATAATGTTCCATTATTTGTTTTAAGTTCTGTTAATTTTATTCCAAGGTCATCGTGAGATAACTTTCCACTATAGCCATTTCATGCGCTCGCAGGCGATTTTTCTCCTACATTTATCATCTTTCAGGTTAAAGCTTACCTTTCACGCCTTCTAAACCCGCTAAACCACCAGATATAGTCAGCAGTTTATGAATCTCGGTATCCAGATTGGAAATATATTCATTAACTTTCGAGCAGTTCAGCTTCCAGATAATTCACAATCATCTCCACGTCGAATAGATTCTGGATGTGCTTAACTGGATGGATGATCAGTGACGTGGCGTGGATAGATGATGTTATTCTTTGTAGGTTGGGCTAGCGGCAGCGTATCCCAACGTGTTGCGTTTACCAAGAAGGAAACGTGGGCAACAATCAGAAATATGTGCCAGTGATTTTCGGAAAAACACCCCGAAATATTGGGATACGCATTAGCTATCCCAACCTACTTTTACCCACGCTACGTGACTGACGGCATTCGACACGGATGAAGACTTTTGTCTTATAAGTCCCAATGGGAGGAGCATGTACCAGTCGCTGCAGCGTCCCTCGCCTGATTACCTTTGTTGATCCGCACCCCGGACATTTGACGGCTTTTTCAGGTGGTCTCATTTCAACTGGCAAACTCCTTTTTCCAGTGAATCTGCAACGCGTTGATAGCCATTCAGGCCAATCGCTTGATACAATAAACAGGTGGGGATGTCGTGTTTTCCTGATAGAGAATGGGTAATTATCAAACCAACCCATTTTTCCGCCGCTCCACCCCAAAAATAATCTCCCCACAAAGCCCAAACCCAATTTCCGTACAGACACTAGCCACTCTATGTTACAGGGGGATAAACAATGCCAATGCGGTTCGCAAAAGCGGTCTCTACGCCTGACGGTTGTGGCCCAAAATGCTATTATTAGATAATGGCATAACACGCAAAGAGATTAACGATTGGTTTTTACAGGGCTGAATAATTACGTTTGAATCTTCTTTAACCAAATAGAATAACGGTAACAGCGATGTCTTTTCACATGATTGCTTTTCTAATCGTTTCTATTGTAATCGTCCCATTTCGTTCTGCCTGGTCACAATCTTGGATACCTCCAGTATCTTTCGATTCGCTCCCTGTTGTTGAACAGCTCCCTGATCTGTTCACGTTCGCTGATGGTAAGCCAGTCAAGACTATTGAGGATTGGAAGCAGCGTCGAAAAGAAATGAAGGCGATTTTACAGTATTACGAATACGGGCATCTTCCTCCCCGTCCAGATGTGGTGAAGGTAGAGAATCTGAAAATTCGCCCCTTGAGTGAATGTGATGCAACCGAAGAGCGAATGACGTTGGTCATCGGCTCTCAAACCAAATTGCGGATGCGGATCGCTTTGTATCGACCAACAAAAGCAGGGCGATTGCCGGTTATCGTTCGCGAGGAAGCAGAACTTGGTCATCTCGAAGAAGTGCCTCTGCTTATGAAGCGAGGCTTCATTCTGGTTGAATATGCCCGAGAGGATCTCGATCCTGATAAACCGGGCGTTGTGGGGCCGGCGCAGAAGGCGTATCCCAATTATGACTGGGCAACATTAGCCGTTTGGGCATGGGGCGGGATGCGTGTGGTTGACTACCTTGAAACTCGCAAAGATGTTGACCTGAAACGGATCGGAATTTTAGGACATTCGCGTGGTGGCAAGATGGCGTTACTGGCGGGAGCGTTTGATGAACGCTTTGCTCTGGTCGCTGCTAATGGCTCAGGATGCGGCGGTGCCGGTAGCTTTCGAATTCAAAACGAGAAAAGTGAAACACTGGGAAATATCACCGAGCCCACTCGATTTGCCCATTGGTTTCATCCCCGACTGCGCTGGTTCGACGGGAAAGAGAACCGGTTACCTTTCGATCAACATTTTTTGAAAGCGATGATCGCACCAAGAGCATTGATTTGCACCGAAGCCGCTGATGATTTCTGGGCGAATCTATTGGGGTCTCGGGCGACAACAAAACAGGCTCAAACAGCATTCGACTTTCTCAACGCTGGTAACAAAAACGCCATTCATATTCGTGAAGGAAGTCACGACCTCACCCCGCTGGACTGGCAGGCAATTATCGATTTTGCAGATTGGCAACTCAATGGAATAGTCCCCAATAAAGTGAGCCGATTCCGTTGATTTATTTATGGGTATCTCACCAATAAAATACTATGCAAAAGTGAGTAGCCCAACCACTAAAGTGGTCGTGCACCCGCGATTCTTATTCAATTATCAGAAAGAGGAATTCTGTTATGGAAAATGTTTTGAATGCAATCCGTCTGGCAGCAGCCGTAGCTGTGATAATTGGAGCAAATTATGCGTATGCCGTGGATAATGCCCCAGACGGCTGGACAACCGCTTCAACTCGCGAAGAAATCAAACCGCGATTCAGCTACTCAAGCAAAGGTGGTCATGATGGGAAAGGGCGATTTATTATCGAACACGACCAACGTGACGGGCTAGATGGTTACTGGACGACATCGTTTCCAATTGCAGGTGGCAATTATTATCGCTTCGAGGCGTTTCGTCGTTTGGAAGGTGTCAGGTCACCTCGACGAAGTGCATCAGTGCGACTTACCTGGCAAAACGACGAGGGACATCTTGTCGAAAATGATCGGGGTGTTGTCGCAAATTACGTAGGCGGTGGCTCACCCAAAACTCGCCCTGAACATCCCACTGATAAAACAACAGATGGGAATGGATGGACTGAAGTTTCAGACACCTATCGCGCCCCGGCTCAGGCCACTCGAGCTGTCGTGGAATTGCATCTGCTTTGGGCGCCGAATGGAAGTATCGAGTGGAGCCAGATTTCACTCCATAAAACGAAACCGCCCATTGGTCGAAAAGTTCGTTTGGCCTCTGTGCATTTCAAACCGAAAGGTGGAAAGTCACCTGCAGATAACTGTCGTCTATTCGAACCGCTGATTCAACTGGCTGCCGAAAAAAAATCTGACCTCGTCGTGTTGGGAGAAACAGTGCATTATGTAGGCTTGGGGAAGAAACCAGGGGAAGTAGCCGAACCGATTCCAGGACCATCGACCCAATACTTTGCTACGCTTTCAAAGAAGCATCAGTTGTATCTCGTTTTTAGCATTTATGAAAGAGTCGATCATTTGGTTTACAACACCGCAGTGCTGCTTGGGCCCAGTGGAAAGATTGTTGGTAAGTATCGTAAAGTTGTACTACCACGCGAGGAAATCGAACGCGGAGTATCCCCTGGCAATAGCTATCCGGTTTTTGACACACGATTTGGTAAAGTCGGAATGATGATCTGTTACGATGGCTTCTTCCCCGAGGTCGCTCGTGAATTGACGAAT
>JAJRTM010000174.1 GCA_024278285.1 Planctomycetota bacterium | reverse complement strand
TGCACCGAAGGTTTTGATCTGGCATTAACAGAATTGGCTGATGCTTTCGTCGTTGAAGCGGGCAGTGGAAAAGGTGAGAAAATATTGCGTGACCTGCCGAGTTCTTCGGTCACTGCAACAGATCTCGATCAAGCACAGAAGTTACAGCAGCAGGCGGTAGAGCAAATCAGCAAAACGATGAATACCGACAATCTTCGTGAAGATTTACTGGAGAATTTGACTCATGATCGCTGGGAAGAAACTGCGAAACGCTGCCTTTCCTGCGCGAATTGTACAATGGTCTGTCCGACCTGCTTTTGCAGCACCGTCGAAGAAGTGAGCGATCTTTCAGGAGACAATATTGAACGTCAGCGAAATTGGGACTCTTGCTTTAATATCGACTTCAGTTATCAAAATGGTGCTATCGTGCGAAATGATATTCGTTCTCGTTACCGCCAATGGGTAACTCATAAACTGGCAACCTGGCATGATCAGTTTGATCAATCGGGCTGTGTTGGATGTGGACGGTGTATTACATGGTGCCCGGTTGGGATCGATTTAACAGAAGAAGTCGCTGTCATTAGAGGAATAAAGCGTTCAGAATAACCTAACCCGGCATAGCCGGAACCAAACAGGTGAGTAAGCGTTAGGTAGTAGGTATTAGGCGTTAGGAAAAAGTAGGTTAGCATATTATTACCACGAAAAAGAAAGATGTGAACCACCGAGACACTGAGAACACTGAGGTAAAACAAAAAGAAGTCTCAAATTAAAAAAGAGTTGCACGCAAAGACGCGGCGACGCAAAGAAAAGAAGAAAAGTCTTTAAGCAGATTAAATGAGCAGTTTGAATTCCATTTTTTTGCAGACGATGCGGGGAATTCTTTGCATCGCCGCGTCTTTGCGAGAGTTTTTCTCCGTGTACGCAGCATTTCATTGATAAGAGCCTACTGCATCTTCAATCGTTATTTTTGGGGTTGGTATATCGAAAGAGTGCGACAACGGAGCACGGACCATGAAAGTCCAACCCTCAATTTAAGGCCTGAAAAGGCACTACTCTTCAAAACTATTTACAAGAGGTATTTGTTTTGGTTATAGAATCGTCGAGAGAAAAAGCTGTTTCTCCCTGGCAGTCGCAAGCGGTTCGAATTGTGGCTGTCAAAGCTGAGATTCCGGGAGTGGAAACTTATCGACTGAAATTTGTTGATCAGGGCGTGGAAGATGCGTATTCTATTTGCCCCGGACAGTTTAACATGCTGTACATGCCGGGATATGGTGAGTCTGCGATTTCTGCGAGTGGGTATGATGACCAAAACAGGGAGTTATTACAGACAGTTCGTGCTGCGGGAAATGTGACACGGGCGTTATCTCGATTGAATGTTGGGGATGAACTCGGATTGCGCGGCCCTTTTGGACAAGGCTGGCCAATGGAAGTGGCCTGGGGAGGTCATCTTATTTTGATTGCAGGTGGACTTGGATTTGCGCCGATTCGTTCTGCAATTGAAGCAGCGATTCGGCACCGTACCCAATTTGAACAGATCTCGATTCTGGCAGGTGCTCGCAGTCCAGATCAATTACTCTATCAGGATCAATATGAACAATGGAAAGCAGCCGGGGCAGAATTGCGTTTGACAGTAGATCGAGCGACATCGCAATGGAATGGAAATGTAGGAATCGTTCCGTTACTTGTTGACAGATTGAAAATTTCCAATCCTGCGACGACAACCGTGATGATGTGCGGCCCAGAAGTGATGATGTGGTACACAGCCAAGTCTGCAATTGAGCAAGGGATTTCTGTTGAGCGTATCTGGTTGAGTATGGAACGAAATATGAACTGCGCGATCGGACATTGTGGACACTGCCAGTTTGGTCCGGCATTCATTTGCAAAGATGGTCCGGTGCTGCGTTACGATCAAATTGCCTCTTATCTAAAAATAAAGGGGCTGTAACAATGGAGTCCGAACAGAGTTCAAAAGAAATAAAGAAGCCGAAGCTGGCTGTGTTCAAGTTTGCTTCGTGTGATGGATGTCAACTTTCGTTATTGAATGCGGAAGAGGATTTGGTGGCAATTGGCGAAGCGGTTGAAATCTCTCACTTTCTTGAAGCAAGTAGCCGTTTTACATCCGGCCCTTACGATCTGACTTTGGTCGAGGGATCAATCACAACGCCGGGGGATCGAATTCGAATTCAGGAAGTCCGCAAGCAATCCCGTTATCTGGTGACCATTGGAGCCTGTGCAACTGCAGGGGGAATTCAGGCATTAAGAAACTGGGGCGATCACGAAGAATTCCAACGGATGGTTTATCCGCATCCCGAGTTTCTTGATACACTGGCAACATCAACGGCAATTTCCGATCATGTGCAGGTCGACTTCGAACTTCGTGGCTGTCCCGTTAACAAAGACCAACTTGTTGAGTTAATTACGGATATTCTGCATCAACGTAAACCCCGTTTTTCCAGGCATTCGGTCTGTATCGAGTGCAAAAGAAGTGGCACGGTTTGCGTAGCGGTCTCACGTGGGATTCCGTGCCTGGGACCAATTACGCAAGCTGGTTGTGGTGGATTGTGTCCTGGATATGATCGTGGATGTTACGGTTGTTTTGGACCGGCTGCACAGACAAATGTTTCTGGTTTGAGTAATTGGCTGCTGAAGCACGATGTCTCCAAAACGGAATTGGTTCCTCTATTACGAAATTTCAATGCTGATGCAACTCCCTTTCGCGAGGAAGGAAATCGGCTTTCCAGTGAGCAGGATACCGAAGTCGAATAATGTCTGAATCTCGATCAATCAAAGTGAAAGCTCTCACCCGGGTTGAAGGGGAAGGGGCGTTGCATATCCGTCTGGCTGGGGATGTGATTGAAGCTGTCGAGCTTAATATTTACGAGCCACCTCGCTATTTCGAAGCTTTTTTACGCGGGCGATCCGTGGAGGAAGTTCCTGACATTACAGCACGAATTTGCGGGATTTGTCCGGTTGCCTACCAGATGAGTTCGATTCATGCGATAGAAAATGCCTTGAACATTCAATGCTCTTCAGAAACCCGACTTTTGCGCAGGCTGCTTTATTGCGGGGAGTGGATTGAAAGCCATGTTTTGCATATGCACCTCCTGCACGCCCCAGATTTTCTGGGATGCGAAAGCGGATTGGAAATGGGACAGTCTTACCCCGATGAATTAAAACGTGGACTGCGACTCAAAAAACATGGCAATCAGTTGCTTGATGTTTTGGGAGGGCGTTCGGTTCATCCCATCAATTCTACAGTTGGCGGATTTTATCGAGCACCTTCGCGGCAGCGT
>JAJRTM010000173.1 GCA_024278285.1 Planctomycetota bacterium | reverse complement strand
AATTCTGCAATTAAATCGACCAATGCAGGATCTGATGGTTCCCCCTGCTGTTGTTTTTGTTTTTCTCCTTCTTCGAGTTTTTCCATTTCTCTCCGCAGCGCTTCCACCATTTCTTCGAGTGCTTCGATGATATCGTCTTCAATCGCGATGGTCAGTTCGTCAACCTGAAATTCATTCAGCCGTTTTGTGGTTGTCTGCATATCTTCCCGGATCGCCTGCACTGCTTCGGGAAATGCGACCGAAGAACCTTCTTCGCGTAACAGAATTAGTGCTTTGCTCGCTTCGTGGACGATATCCTGTTCATCACGCGCCAGTTGAATAGCACGCGCCCGATGCCTGGGCAATCGTTTGTCCGTTTTGATTTGTGCAATCTGTTGCGACGATTTCCGGATCGTGACCTGCATTTGCAGCATCTTTCGAAAACGTGCTTCGAGCGCTGCGAGCATAATCTTCTGCTCTTCTTCGCGCAACTGCCTGAGAATCTCTTCAAGTTTCGCCTTTGCTTTTTCAAGCTCAGCAATTGCCTGATCCTGGTCACGGGCAGCATTATCGCGATTTTTCTTTTTCAGATCTTCAATCGCTTTTTTCATTTTATCAAGAGCATTTTCAACTTCTTCCCGCCCTGGCGTTTCCTCGGAACTTTGCTCTTGTGGTTTACTTTCCTGTGGTTTCCCATCCTGTGGCTTCCCATCCTGAGGTTTCCCATCTTGAGGTTTCCCATCTTGAGGTTTGCCGTCCTGAGGCTTTCCATCCTGAGGCTTTCCATCCTGAGGTTTCCCGTCTTGAGGCTTGCTGTCCTGTTCGGGATTTTCTTTTTCGTTTTGTTTTTTCTTTTCGCGATCCTGTTGATCAATTTTCTCGGCCAGTTTATCTGTTTGTTCTGCTACATCTTTTTGTTTTGATTCGAGGGAATCAAGTGGGCGTCCTCGTTCGGTTCCTGCGCGTACTTCTTTCTGGTTGACAACAATTTTATTCAGATCGCCGATTAACTCTTCCAGGCGGGCGATTTCATCGTTTAATCTTTTTTGTTCATCTTCACTTTGCAGCACATCGAGCAGTGTCATTAAAGATTTAACCAGGTCTTCCTGCCGCCCAACGACGTTCGCGAACTGAGGCGAATCTTCAGAAAGCAATTGCAAAATGGAAGCCATCTGAGAATCGATTTGGGCTTCCTTGCTTTTGCCGATCACCCGTAGCAGTAACTCCGCGCGAGCAGGGTCGCTTTTTCGCATGTAGCCATGCAGTTGAGTCAACGTTTTCGCAAAACGCTGGTATCGACCGGAAATACGGGACTGTAATTCTTTCAGCGATTGTTCCTGTTTCGCCTTATTTTCCGATTCCTCTTTGCTTTTAGAGCCTGACTGCTGAGCATGAGTGCTTGTGTCAATCGAGAGGAACAAGCCTGTCGTGAGAGTGATCAGGAACAAGATCAGCTTTGTTGATTGATTCATTCGGCTTTCTCCGTGAGGAAAAGAGATCGTTCGCCAGGCAGAGCCCAAGCTATAGCAATCGTTATATTATACACTAATTCAGCAGATCGATCAGCTTCTTTTTTCGTTCGGCTTCGGTCTTTTTTTGCAGAGCCTTTTCATCCTTAATAATAGCTTTTAGCAGCTCAATCACTGCCTGGAAATCCTCAAGTTTACGCATCGCCTGCAAAACTTGTCGTAAATTCGCCAATAATCGGTCCATTTCGGCAACGGACTGAGCAGCAGTCACTTTTGATGTTGAATGATCGCGAAACGAAAAATCGAGCAACCTTAAATATTCTTCGGTTGTTCCAAAGTCTTGTTCGATAATGCGGGCAAGTGGTTTGATAATGTTCTCATTCAGTCGGCGTCTGACTTGAGGGGTATCGACTCGATTGTTAACCATCTCTTCTTGCAAGCTTTCAAAAGCTGCACGGACCGCATCGGTTTCCACTTTATCTTTTCGCACCGTATTCAGAGTGCGCTGAACAGAATCGGCAATTAGTTTTTTATCTTTTGTTTTGGCTTCAAACAGGTCATCTCGAGAGCGAGTTAATTCTTCGATAATCTGTTCAAATCGTCTTCGCAAATTAAGTTCATCCTGATGCAAAATTGAAAGCAATTCTTCATCGCTGACAATTTTCAGGCGGTAGGTTTCGCCTCGGGTCATGTGAGGCCCATTAAAAATATCTTTATCAGAAGCGACCAGGGAAACATACAAAATATCGTCCAGGTTCAAGTCGAGCGGAAGAACATCGAACTTCACTTTGGGGGCCTGCTCGGTTCCTTCCATCACAAAGGTCCGTTTGCCCGCAGGTTGTCGCTGGATGGGAGAACTTTCGTATTCTTTTTCCTGTTTCAGACGGTATTCAAAATGAACTTCAGCCAAGCCGTAATCATCTTGTATTTCGCCTGCAACGGGAAGGAAAGCTTTTCTGGTGATCGCTTTACCGATCCCATTCAAACGGGTTTGCACTTCAGGTGGTTCATCAACAATTCCGACAATCTGCAAACGAGCCGGTTCCAGGTTGATGATGCCATCGGTATCTTCCAGATAAATCCGCAGCGATTCGCCGCCATCAATCGGAATACTGGAAGATACTTCAGAGGCTGAATCGTTTTTAATATTGTATCGATTGGTTACAAATAACGGGATTGAAATTTCATAACCCGTTTTATCAATCAAGCTCAATTCGGTATCAGCCAAATACGTTTGCTTGGTCGTCATTCCTCGTTCATCAATAAATTTGCACAAGCCGGAACAGATACCGGTCTCGGCATTCTTTTTGATATCAAGTTCAAAGTTTCGCCCCGTTATTTTGACTTCCACGACCGGCTTTGTTGAGCGAGCTTTGAGAAGAACGGTTGTTTCCATTGGCACCGATATTTCCGATGATGAAATTAGAAATTGGTTCTCTTCCCCGATGCCGGGCAAGTTCCAGCCGGTGTAATCGGGATATTTACATTGGGCCTGTAGCGATTCTATATGTGGTTCGGGAACGGTAATAACTCGATAAGGTGTTGAGGTCGTGTAGTCTCCGCCGGTGATGGTAAATTCAATATCATCAACCAGATTACCAATCGTGTGACGAAATTTACCGTTACCAGCCGGACTCATCACCGCGCGGCCACGTGCGCCCGTCTTCGTTTTATAAGAGAGTAATACTTGCTGGGGAGTCTGTTTGCCGGGCTGCGTTTCGACAAGAATCGTTAAATCTGCCCCGGCTGCATGCTTGCATGTATGATTTTTGAATTCGCGAATTCGATCCCCCGGCTGGGCAATCAAATAAGCATTCAGCCCATTGACCCGGTTCCAGTAATCTTCGGCTAGTCTTACATAAGCGTTAGACCAGTGTGAAAATGTTTGCGGAGAAGCAACCGCGGTCGCTGCAACAGAAAGAACCGCAATCGTCGCCAGGAACCCGGCTCGTCTGATGGGACTGGTATTGAAGACATCTTTGACATCCAGCGAATCGGTCAGTTTTTCTGTTTCCCTAAGCGTTCTGGCCAGCATCGCCTGCGTCAGTTCGGGATCGGATTGATTTTGAGTCGCCTGCTCAGCCGTTTCGACCGCAGTAATGAGTCGATCATTCAATTCGGGAAAACGTTTTTCAAGTAGCAACGCCAACGCTCGCCGTTTCAGGCTGATAAGTAATTGCCAGATGATTGCCTGAAAGAAAACCCCCAGCAGAATGGCAAGACCGATCAGAATAATCACGAGCCGTACTTGCGAAGGGAGTTCCAGTTTTGTCATTGAAAACCAGGACGATTCAATCGCCAGGCTGACCCAGAAAACGAGTACCAGCGAAGTCAGAAAAATAGCAATGCCGCGCAGAAGCACATACCGCCGAATGGCTGAACGCAGCTTCGACAACAAAGCATCAACTTGTTCGGGTAATGTCAGGTTCATAATAATGTAGACTCTGCACGGTTACGAATAATTTGTTTAACGGCAAGCCGAAGGCGACTGCGTAAACAGGTATACTTTACTCAAGAGTGGGAAATTACCGGGTAGCCCATCCGCTTTTAGCGGTTGGGTTGCGTAGCAACAAGACGAGTGCGACATGTTCGTTCAATATCATTGAAACTTCCAATAAATAAATTATCGTAGGGTGCGTCGCGACGCACCTTTTTCACGCATACCTCATTTGGTGCGTTTCAACGCACCCTACAGTTCTACAGTTCTAGGTGGAAATAAAATCATGCCAGTTTCAAAAGTTTACGAATCAACCATTCGATGCCGAATAATGCGACGATGCAACACATCAGCCAGGTACGGTCCCACAACGTTTTAATCTGTTCGCCCAGCAAAAATTGTTCGCTCGAATTAGGGAGATGCTCGACAACTAAATCTGCTTGCTTCAATGGTTGATACTCTCCGCCGGTTTGTGCAACCAGGGATTGCAACTGTCTGATGTTTTGACGCAAATCTTTACTCTCCAGATTCGGCAGTTCGATACGGACCGATTCGGAAATCACATTGTTGGTTCCCGGTATCCTTAAACGTATCAGATATCTTCCCGGTTGATTGCCTCTTACCTCACCCACATAACGCCCCGGCTGTGAAGGATTGGGGCGAAGTTTCGGCTGAGGCACAAGCAGACGACCATCGGGTTGTTCGACTTCAATTTGAATATTCTCTGCAGTGAACGGTTCGAATTCTGCATCGAGTAGCCGAGCACGAACCTTAATCGTTTCGCCCAGAGAAAGAGACTGTTGATCGACAATCAACGTCCCCCGAGGATTGCCCCGACGCATTCGGTTCTGGGCAGATTCACGAGAAAGGCGTGTCCAGAAACGCTCGAAATATTTCGGATCTTCTGCCCGCAGCCGATAAAATTCGGAAGAGCCAATGTAAAAAGTTCGGCCTTGTCCATAAAACTGACTGGCGAGCAAAATGGGCGGTTCCGATTCGGTCAACTCGCCCACGCCGCCTGCATAGGCGTAAACGCTGGCTCCTGTTTTGGCGCCGGTGGTGGGATAAAATCGGTAAAAGCCGGGAAACTCTTCCCAGAACTTTCGGCTCGTTTCCAAATCTTCGGTCACCTGTAATAACGGGGAGGAAATTCCTTCGGGAGTTAATTCCAACGGACGCACCTGCACTGAAGCACTGACCATGTCGATGCCGGGCAGAATGGTATCGAGAAAGACTGGATGCAAATAAAGGATTTTCGGCAAGGCATCCTGAGAGTTTGCCAGCAGCGGCGTGTTGATATCACCTGCAATGAAAACAGCTCCTCCCCCTTCATCGCTGACCCACTGTTCAAACAGAGTTCGCGACTGTTCGGGAACGACATGCCAATCGGGATCGAAACAGATAATGACATCGTACTCGTACAATTCTGCTTTTTCTTTCGGAAATTCAAACAGAATGTTGTTTACATCCTGCGAAATACCCACGCCCCCCGTTTGCAGGAATGCGTCAACTTCAAATCCCGGATTTCGATTTAACGTGCCACACAAAAAACGATAATCCCAGGAAGGACCGCCCGCGAAGATAAGCACTTTCACAGGACGCTCAAACGCATTGATGGCGACAAGGCGTTGATTGTCATCGGTTTTAATTTCCTTGATCGCTGCAGAGGTTGAAACACGTACGGTGTAATCAAATTTTCCTTCTTCGGTTGGTGTGCGAGGAAAAGTGACCTGTATCGGCACTTGATCTTCAAGCAACGCGATCTCTTTCTGATCGACAACGACTGGCTCCGCCTCGTCTCCCTGCTCTTGCATCAACAGTTCCACAGAAACAGTGCGTCCGGTCAATCCTTGCCCTCGAACATACGCTTCGATATCGAAAGGATCGCCCAGTTGCACATCTCTGGGAGCGACCAACTTGGCGACTTCCAGGTTGACGGGCGGTTTGATGCCTCCGGTTCCCAATGCAAAAAGTCGAACTTTCAACTGACGGGCAATATCGTTCGAGCTTTGCACATCAGCCCCGGCGTTACCGCCTCCATCGGAAATAACGACAATTCCCGCCAGCGTTCTCCCGCTCATTTCACGCATCAGTTGAATCACCGATTCGCCAAGTCTGGTCTCTTCGCCGGTTGGCTGGAAAACTTCTTTCCAATCGGGTAATTGTGCCGATTGATTTTCGGCTTCTGTTTGAGAGTTCTGCTCTGTTTTATTGTTTGTTAGATCGGCACCAAGCTTAGGAAGTGTTGCAATCCGAGAGGAGAGTGATTTATCGAACGTGTAAATCGAAACTTCGTGAGATTTTCTTAATTCATCCAGCCACGGTTGATCCTGCACCAGCTCAACCACGCGATCAAAACGAGTTGGCATCGTAGAAGAAGAGCTACTGTTTTCATTCGGATCATCTGCGGGATTTTGCATGGAAGAGGAGACATCAACCAGAATCGCAACACGGGATGCACGTTCCGCCCAAGTCTGTGTTCGCGTGCGAGGATCAAGAAACACAATCAATAACCCAATGATCGCTGCGATACGCAGTGTGGGAAGCAGAATTCGCCAGCCAAGCGATAAACTTTTCGTATCCCGACGATAAATTTCGAGCATTGAAACGATCAGTAAAACAAGCACGCCAATTAACATCGCCCATTCAGAGGCAGTCTCTGGAATTGACCACTCTGTAAAACGAACCGCTGATTGTGCCAGAACCAATTCAAGCATTCCCAATAAATTCATGATCAATTCCCTCCCTGAAGAGCGGGAGAGGGGGAGGGGGAGGGGGAGGGGGATTGTTTTGAACCGCCACCTGTTCCAGAATTTCCCTGAAGGGCATTTGTAGAGGAAGAACGCGTACCGAATGCAGAGCCGGATTGCCGGGTATGAAAACTGAGCCGGTAAGCCAACGCCTGTTCTGCAATTAGAATTAACACCAATAACAACAATAGCAATGTGCGAAGTTCACGTCCCGGGTCTTCCTTTTTGATTCCCTGAAGCTTTCCGTAATCTTGAACGATGACGCCTGGAATTGAAGATAGCTTCGAACGCAACTCGGCAGAAGAAGTCAACTCCAGTTGACCTTCATCCTGCGGGACATTAAACGCATATAGATTTGTTGCTGCTTCACGAGCCAGATTTTCTCGTTCAACCCGATAAACTCCTGGGAACCGCGTGGCGTTATAAATAGCTTGCAGAAGAGTTGAGTCACTTGCATGCTCCTCTTTGTCGCCTTGTTTTGCGGCAGGTTTCTTTTGGGCAAGGTTCTTTTGGGAGGTTGCCAGGATGACGACCGAAGAAAGCCCAAGCCCTTCGGGCGGCGTGAACCGGACTTCCGGCGTGTAAACCGACGGATTCACCTGAATCACCAGCGGTTCTGCAATTTGCAAAGCAGAACGGAGATGCCGCCGGGAGCCGAGGTATTTTACTAACTCCAGATGAAACACGGTAAAGCCGGGCGCATTGATATCAAAAGGCCAATTATTCCAACGTTTCGAGTTTTCTGAATTCATCGGTCCTGCTGAAGTGAGTGACACAAATATTCGCCCTTCGCCCAACCGAGATTCCACAAAAAGCGGAGCTTGATTTCGCAACTTACCGATAATATGCGTCTCTCCAACAATCGCGGCACCTTCCGAAGTGTCGAGTGGGAAGTAACGGTAAATGTTAATGAAATTCGCCAGCAATCCGTTTTCCGCATTCAGTATTTCAAACAAGGGATGATCGCTTAATATTAAATCAGCCCCCGGATTTGTTTCATCTTGCCGTTCCAGTTCAGTTGGCGAAAGAGAAATCAGAACCGGGAAGAGTGTTTGAAAACGATCACCCGGAACGCTTTCCGATTGCTTCGGTTCTGTTTTCTCATCGGCTTCTTTCACTTTTGGGGACAAGACTTGCTCGTGAACATCCAACTGGTTTTTTTGGGCAAGTTGACGATAGAAAGAACCATCGACTTTATCCCCCATGAACCAGGCGATTCCGCCGCCTTTTTTGACGTAATCGCTTAACAGCCTCAATGCTTCTGCGGGCAAACGTGGGACATTCAACAGATAGACTGCACTAAACTGCGCGAGATCCTGATCCCGTAAATCGTCTGCCCGTACAATGATGACTTCAATCCCGGTGATACTCGGATCAGCCGAGATGGCATCTGCGATGTACTGCGATTCGGAAGTCGCATCACTCCCGTCTGCAATAAGCACTCGTTGAACTTGCGGGACGTTCAAGGTTAAATATCGAAAGTTATCGGCTTGAAGTGCATCCGCAGGAATCTGAACAGCGAGCGCGTGTTCGCCCGGCGTGGTCAACGTCACTTCAAAAGACTCTGCGATTGTTTCCCCCGGATCGATTTTCGGAATGGTGATCGCCTGCGGGATCGGTTCTCCATCAACGAGTACCCGGACCGCGATATTTTCTGCCAGCGATTCACCAAAGTTTGTGATTTGTGCGGTCAGCTCAATCGGGACCAACACCGCAGCGGTATGTAATTCTCCCCCGAAGGAAGTAACCGCAAGATTTTCGTGCCGATTCGGAATCGCAGGGATCAAATTCACCGCCCGGTTCTCACCAGCCAGTCCCTCGATATCAGCGACCAACGTGGGAGAGCCTCCCCATTCGGACTGACGAAAATCGGAGATGACATGAATGATCGTATTCTCTTCATTCCCCGCAGAAAGAATTCGCTCGATCGCAGAAAATGTGTCTGCCCATTGCGTTTGAGCGTAACTGCAATCCCGCTGCATCGTTTCGAGTTTATCTTCCAGTTCGCTGAGCAATGAAATATCGATTTCCCGCCGGGTGAAGTTCGAGGTCGTTCGATCAGGCTGCGAAGTTTGCATCAGCGTTAAGGTATGAATCCCATCCTGATTCGCCATTTCAGAAGCGACTCGCTTGACCGCTTTCAAGCCTTCCTGCCAGGCGGATGTTTCTCCCCAGCGATCCCGCATCGAGCCGGAATCGTCAAGCACAACCAGATGATGCGTTTGAGGCCGCTCCAACAGCGAAAGTTGTGAAGGGTCGAGAATCAACCGGGCGAAAAGTGCGACAATTCCAAGGACCAGCAAAATACGTAACAACAAAAGCAATAACTGTTCGATCAGAATACGTCTACGGTTTTGCTGTTGCGATTGAAGCAGAAATTCCATCGCTGCAAAACGCACCTTGCGATACCGCAACCGATTGATCAAATGAATGATAATCGGTACCGCGATCAAAGCCGCCCCGCCGGCAGCCATCGCTGGATGAATAAATAATTGTGAAAGCCAGATCATCATAGTTTATAATCGTTATATTTCCTCGTTCCCAAGGTCCACCTTGGGAACGCAAGGGACAGAAGCTCCTGCTTCACGCCGGAACTGAAAACCATCTAAAACAAATAAAAACACGTCGGAAGGAGAACCTTCCCAGTCGTGCGTTCCCAAGCAGGAGCTTGGGAACGAGTTGAATCAACCTCTTCTCATGCCAATTCGGTGTTTTAAATAATGAGACAGAGCCGCGTCGATATGTTCGCTGGTTAATATTACTTTGTAATCAATCACATGCCCTGCACAAAAACGGCGAACTTCGGTCAGATATTGCCGCATTGCTTCCAGGTAATCGTCGCGTAATCCTCGTGGATCGCAAACCAATTCGCCCGTCTCTTCGAGTCCCTCAAATTTTGTTGTTCCCGAATAATCGAAATTCACTTCCTGATCATCAAGAACATGAAACAGCATCACATCGTGTCCGCGTAGTCTTAACAGTTTCAATCCCTTGAACAATTCTTCGCGATCAGTAAACAGGTCGGAAATCAGAATCACCAATCCTCTGCGGACACGTTGTTCAGCCGTGATGCGAAGAATATCGAAAATGCCTGTTTTACTTTGTCCTGGTTCCGCTTTGGCCAACGTTTCCAGAATCGCATGCAGGTGTGTATGCTTGCTGCGAAACGGGAGCGTCGCCTGAATTTGCTCATCAAAAGTGGTCAGTCCGACGGAATCTTGTTGCCTTAACAGCAGGTACGCCATCGCTGCGGTCAGTTGTGTCCCATAATCGAATTTTGAAAGTTGCCCCGAACCGAAAGACATCGATTCGCTGACATCCAAAAGAATCGAAGCTCTTAAATTCGTCTCCTCTTCATACTGCTTGATGTAAACTTTGTCTGTTTTCGAAAAGACTTTCCAGTCGATGCGGCGCACATCGTCACCGGGAGCGTATTCGCGGTGCTGGGCGAATTCGATTGATTGACCAAAATAAGGGCTGCGATGTAATCCACTCAGAAATCCCTCGACGACATTGCGAGCCTGCAATTCCAATCGAGAAATTCGATGGACGACCTCAGGCGGCAAAAATCTTTTTGAGTCGTGGATCACTTGTCAATTCACCTTCTTTGGCCGGAGTAACTTCGAGCAGACGTTCGATCACATCGTCCGTGGTAATTCCTTCACTCTCTGCGGTGAAGTTGGTCACAATGCGGTGTCGTAGAACCGGCTTGGCGAGCGCAGCAATATCATCGGTAGAAACATGCGTTCTACCATTAAGCAGTGCCCGCGCTTTCCCGCCAAGAATTAAATTCTGCACCGCTCGCGGACCCGCTCCCCAGCCGAGCCACTGTTTGACAAAATCGGGAGCGATTTCCTCGCGCACCCGTGTTTGCCGTACTAATGCAAGCGTGTATTCAATCACGTGGTCGGTAACGGGAACCTGCTTGACGATACGTTGCAACGCGATAATGTCTTCAGCCGTCAACACATGATCGACTTCATCCGCCTGCAAACCGGTTGTCGCCTTGGCAATCGCTTTTTCTTCCTCAAAGCTGGGGTAATCGACAAACACCTTGAACATGAAACGATCCTGCTGAGCTTCTGGCAACGGGTAAGTCCCTTCCTGTTCAATCGGGTTTTGTGTCGCCATGACAAAAAATGGATCGCTTAATTTGTGCTGAGTCTGCCCGATAGAAACTCGCCGTTCCTGCATCGCTTCCAATAAAGCTGCCTGCGTTTTGGGAGGCGTTCGATTGATTTCATCCGCCAGCACCATGTTATGAAATAGTGGGCCTTCGATGAAACGAAATTCCCGCTGCCCGGTATCACGATTTTCCTGCAACACTTCTGTTCCGGTAATATCAGCAGGCATTAAATCGGGGGTAAATTGAATGCGGCTGAAATTGAGATCCAGGCAACGCGACAACGTACTGATCATCAATGTTTTCGCGAGTCCCGGGACTCCTTCCAGAAGCACATGCCCCCGGCTGAACAGCGCAATCAACAATTGATCAATCACATCCTGCTGACCAATAATCACGCGCTGCATCTGTTCGCAAATTTTCCTGTAAGCCTGATTCAGTTTTTCAATCGACTCTTCGGGAAGTGGCGTTTCACTCATGAATTGTCATCTCGTAAAAAATGTTTGTTGAAGAAACCATAACTATTCAGTGATGGGTGGCTGGGGACAAGTTGTCGGAAGTAGTCCGAACAATTGACAAGACAGCTGGCGACAATTTGCCCCCAGATGCAATCAGGTATCTCGTTCTGGGGGCAGATTGTGCGAAGGTTATTTGAGCATTCATACTTTTTTAATAACAATCTGTCCCCAGCCACCCTCCGCTGAATAGTTACAAGAATTTATCTGATACATCGTAACACGTATCGTAATGGGGAGTTACCCATTACGAACAGAGCCAACAACTATTTTTCAGCAGATTTTCGATAACCGAAAATAATGTCCTGCGACACGTGGTAAACAGGATTGACGTGATCATCGATCTTTCTTCTGTTTTTCCCATTCAGATCGCCCCATGCTATACCTTGCGTTGACATCCTGCAAAGGACGCTCGTGGCTGTTACCTTCCGCATCGTCATAACGCATCGCATCGATGCTGAGTGGCCCAAAATATCCTTTTCGGGCAAACTCCTGAGCTAATTGCATCGTCTGCAAACCAGAACGTTCCCACGCTGTTTTATCTTGAGCGTTTTCGGTAGATACCAGACGGTTTTCGAGATACCTGCCGAATTCATCTGTGATCAGCTCGGTCATTCCCAAAAAGCAAACGTTGCCGGCAGAGGAAATTTCATAATGGAAACTCATTTCTTCAATCCGATTCAACCACGGCTCAAAGAAAACTCTCCCGGAATGCAATAACCGCTTTTTTAACCAATTAAGTGTTGGTTGCAAAACGTCTCGCCCCTGCCCGATCATTCGTTCTCGGGCGGACATACTGAATTCCGCTTTCATTACCCATTTTGCATCATCAGAAAAAGTCGCCAGATGCCTGCAAAGATCTTCCACTCGATATAATTCAACCGATCCCGGCGGTGCAGATTTCCATTGTTGTTCGTACCCGAAAGAGGTCGCCCGAGAATTACTCCACGCAATAATTTGCATTCCAGGATGTTGAGTTTCCCAACCCTGTTTTTCTGCCCAGCGAATATTTTTTTCGGTCCAGCCCCAGGGAACAAATTCAATTTCGATGCCACTCGGAATTTGATCAACCTGCCAGATACCAACCACGCCTGCCTGCTTCACCAGATGTTGCCAGGAATCTTTTCGATCGATTAACAATTCCGGTATCCAAAGGTAATCCCCCGGTTTCATTAACGGAAGCAGCGACAAACACCATTTCGCATTCACTTCACGAAGATTGCGAGAAAGCTGCCCAGAAGGGGCCTTACCCAGAGAGTGTTCAAAATCAAAATTCCCAAATAACAGCCGAGGCATTTACACAAAACTCCAACGATAGTAAACGCCAGCCCCGGCAGAAAACCGGTTTCTCTTCTCGATCATAAGCCCAGGAATACTTTTTTTGTGTAAGGCGAAAATGTGGCAACAGTCAGACATTGCAGATAGTGCTTTGTCAAAGTCTAGTAGATTCAATTTTGAAATGCAATAATTTTTGGTCGATGACTTCTACACGTGCTGTTTGTTTGTTAAGTTGATGCCTTGTCGCTAATCTGGTGTTCTCCAGTTAAAAACAAGGTGATCGAAAGGGAATCGCTGATGACTTCATCCCGAAGCTGGCTTTCTGTTGTACTGGTCCTGGCGAGTATTATCGCAGGCACGTTGTATCCACCTGAATCTCATGGGCAACGAAGAAAATCGAACAGCCGTTCTGCCCGGGCGATGCGGAAACGAACAGTACAATCGCTTGAAGAAAAAATGAAGGCTGTCATAGCCGAACTCGAAAAAGGAAATTCAGCTTCAGGGCTGGATGATTTCCTATCTACAGACTCCGGCAGCAAAGCCAACTCGATTTCCAAGCGAATCGAAAATGATCCTGCCGAACGAAAACGTTTACTGCGTGTTCTGAAAAAGTTTGAGCAAGCCAAAGTGCATCTCTCAGACCGGTCAGATACCGCGATGTTTATCGTCAGTCTCGAAAAAGAAGAAACCAAAGAACTGCAACCACCCAAAGTGATCACTCAGGAAAAAGAGGTGACGATCAATGGTTATGGCGATAACCTGAAAGCTGTTTTACATAAGGGAATTCGTGATCTGGAAAAGGAAAAGTTCCAGAACTTTATCCGCAGCATCTATCCCGCAGCAGCAGTGCAGCGATTGATCCATCAGCAACAGGAAACGCCTCTCATTTCAAGACTGAAAACTTATCCGATTTTGTATATGGAATTGATTCGTGAATTTCAAGTGCTGCTGGAATTGAAACCAGAACCGGTTGAAATGGAAGGCAGAACGGTTGTCAGTTTCAATCTTCCTGCAGACCCCAAATGGAAAAAAAGACTTGGCCCCATTGGCAAAGGCATCCCCGATCAGACCGCCCGAGATGTCCGTTTCGAACTGGTCGAAGGCAACTGGCGGTTCTTTGATGCAGACAAAAAACTCCGCCAAGAAATGAAACGCCAGCAAATGGGACTGCCCGCAGGTGGTGGTATTTCACTGGAATGGAAACGAACAAAACAGGGCTGGCGAATTTCGTCCGTTCCGTTTTTCTAATGAAACATTGCTGCAACTGTAGGATGGCGTGCTTGCACCTGTTGTTTATACATAAGTGCCATCTGAAAAATTACTGGCGTTTTTCATCGATTTCTGACAAGAATGGATAGCCCAGAGGACTTGTCCTCTGGGTTGCGAAGCAACACGAAGCTTGTCAAGTGCGTTGTTT
>JAJRTM010000013.1 GCA_024278285.1 Planctomycetota bacterium | reverse complement strand
TCCGCGGATGCGGATCCTACGGTTGTTTTTTCTGCCACGTTACGGTTTTCTGGGAACTTGATATCGGTACGCGGTCGGCTTGAAGCGGGACGGATCCGGCTTCCATTTTTGAGCAAACGCGATCACGCGACCGCTGTTCTGGTCGATGCCTCCCGTTTTCGGATCAAACTTAATTTCCGAAACGACAACCATTCCCAGCGGAGGTGACTGCTGCATCGCAAGGGCATACTCTTTTGCGGTTAAGGAAAAGTCCTGCACGTCCCCACCTTTTGCTATTTTAACCAGCACCTGAAATTCATGCTCTTTACCTTTGCAAAGAATGGCATCGGTTATCTGAGCGAGTTTTCCCAAAGTTTCTACTCCCTTAGTTTTTAGAAAACTTCTTGCAATATTTTTTGCCTGATCTAATTCCGCGCTTTCAAGGAACTCCGGTGAAGGTATGGGCCTGGCTGTGATTTGTTCCTGGCGACCTTGCTGATCTTTTTGAGTTTGCGACAGAATCTCTTCAACAGAAGCAGGTAACTTGAGTGTTCCTTCCAAGTCTAACTCTCTCGCTGAATCCAACGCGATCTGAGCATCATCTTGACGATTAAGTTCTGCTAACAATAAAGCGAGTTGATATTGAATATGCGGATCTTGTTCATCCAGGCTGGCTGCACGTTCAAGCGAATTCAGGGCAAGTTCAGGCTGCCCGATTTCAGAATAATATGAAGCGATGCGCAAAAGAGGCGTTACCGATTGCGGAGCAACCAGGGTCGCAATTTCCCAGTTATGTAACGCTCGCAGGGCATCCCCGGTTTCGAGAAAGGCATCTGCTCGTATTATATACAGGTCGCCCATGTCAAAGTTAACATCGGTCCCCATCGCGATTACTTGATTGCTGTCTTCAATTGCCTGCTCGTAATTCCCAAGTCGATAATTAACTTCGCTTCGCCTGGCAATCGCTTCCCGGAATTCTGGATCAAGTTCGATCGCAGCAGTGAATGATTCAACCGCCTTTTCATCCTGTTTTAAGTGAATGTAGGCCATTGCTTGTTCGAAGTGGACATCGGGCAGATAACTATATTCGGAAAAACGTGCAATGACATCTTTGCGGATTTCAATCGCTCCTTCCCAATCCCCTTTTTGCTCGGCCAGTAACGCCCGGTGAGTCCCTACTAATGCAGTATCAGTCTCGGCAGCACATCCTGCCAGAGAAGCCAACAACATTACACACAAGCTGTAAAGAACATTGCGATGTATCATATCTATCCAACCAATCAGGATATCGTAAAAGTGGAAATATCTTTGAAAGTAAAATTGAGCGTTACCAGAAATGAACACGAAGGCGACATTGGTGCAACAATACGTTAGTCAAAAACGGTATCGATTGGTCCCTGAAAACCAGTCGGTTCAGAAACTGCTTCTAACGGTGCCTGCTGCTGGGCAAAAAAACTGCGAGGAACCTGCCTGTTAACATCTGGGAATTGTTCGTTGTAAAAATGGAGGGATCGCTGCAATTCAGCCAAAACATCTTTTCCATCGCAGGGCTGGATGAGAATTCTCTGATAATTTTCGGTGGAAATTTTATCGAGCCAATGAGCCTGCGAGCTACGAAGTAGCGTAACACTCGGATAAAACTTCAAAGCCAGAGGAAGAATCGAACCAAGATAATCCTGTACTTCCTGGTCAGAAAAACTCTCCAGGTTTGCGATAATAATGCTATCGGGAGATTGTTCGATTGCATCTTGAAGTTGGTTTAACGAACTAACGCAGCTAAACGGAATTTTTGTTTTCTGAATTGCCTGATCGAATTTCTGGAACAGTTTTGTATCGTGATCCAACATAATCAAACGGGAAATTGCTGGTAACACAGAATCAGCATGAACAATTCCAGCCTGTTCCTGCTCGAAATCGGGAGGGGAACCATCCACAACCAGTACGAGTCGATCCGTCACATCAAAAGTTTTTTTCAAAGCTGCGGTATTCATTGAATGAGCAGAAGAGGTAACCACTTCAACCATTTTTTGTTCTGAATTGAATATTAAATCCCGGAAATATCGAAGAAAGGCGTGGACTTTTTCTGGCTCGTAAAAGCTGAGGTATCCAAAGATCATACACGTGGCGAAGGTCCACATTCCGAGCATCAAGCCGATTCCCAGGTGCATTCCCGCACCAAGAAGCAACATCCAATGTTTTGTTAAAGGTCGCCAAACCAGAAAACAGAAAGAGACCTCCCAGGCAATCGTTAAATGAGTAATAAAATCTGTTGCCCACGGGTAGTAGGCCATCCAGGTCATATCGAATGTCTGGTATTCTGAAATCGCCAGTCCCCGCCACATCGCCGTGCCATCCCACCACGTTTCTCCAAACAGTTTCCCCAGGCCGGCTGCCATGTAAATGACACAGTAATGAAACTGCATCATCCGAGTGGCGATATTTGTTGCGACCGTTGCGGTCGGCCCTCTCGAAATTTTCCAAAGCCCAAGCCCCGCATGAATTTTTCCTTTCGCAATCCGGTATCGTTTAATCAAACGATCAACCGAAAGGTATTCGCCGCTGTTACCGATGCACAGATACAAAGTTAATATGGTCACAATTTGATCGAGACCGTAGTTGGCGAAACGGGCGCGATAAGCGTATGAAATAAGGATGATCAAAGTTAAAACAGATGTTACTCGCGTGAATAACCCGATCATAAAACAGAACGCGATCCCCAGACTGAGATAGTGGACTTGATACATCCACTCGGTTGGAACCCATGTCCAGAAAGAGAGAGCATAAGGCCCTTCCACATTGGTGAAATGATCCTGAATCATCGCAGCCGAGTTGTACGATTGTGGCGCAAAGAACGCTTCCAGTTCGATGCCCCATACAAAAATCGTATAGAAAGCCATCCAGCCGACCAGGCACCGGATCACGCAAAGCGCATACGGATCGCGTGGCGTAAACCAGAATTTATTCCAGGCTTTGGCTACTTCGTTGCAGTGGCTACCGAATTCTGCGAAGAGGTGGCTGATAAGTCGGCCCATGTGAATGTTCCTAAAGGTATTTCTTGATACAAATCTTCATCAAACAAACTTCCGCCAGCTATAATCCGTTCTCTGAACGCGATCTCGTGCCTGAGAAGCGAAAGTGTCACTTGCTGTGCATCGTGATCTTTACAGATCTGATAGGCAAAATCACGAATCATCCTTTCGCGTCGTTCGCCTTCCAT
>JAJRTM010000172.1 GCA_024278285.1 Planctomycetota bacterium | reverse complement strand
GATCTCTGCTTTTTGCATTCGGTCAAAAGCAAAACAAATACACATGGGCCGGGCGAAAATTATATGTCAACCGGAAACACGCTTGATGGGTTCCCGAGTATTGGAGCCTGGACAAGTTTTGCACTGGGGAGTGAAAGCAGTGATCTGCCTGCTTATGTTGCGATACCCGATCCGCGAGGTACGCCGCAGGCCTCTGTGAATAACTGGGGACCGGGGTTTTTGCCGGCTGCGTTTCAGGGGACTGACTTCAACGCAACCAATCCAATCCGGAACCTGAAACGGCCTGACTCTATTTCCCCGCAGAAAGATTTGGCGACACGCGATTATCTGCAACGTCTTAACGCGTCACACCTAGAACGATTTCCTGGCGATACCGAACTGGCAGCACGAATTTCAAGTTACGAACTGGCTGCCAAGATGCAATTGAGTGTTCCCGAAATCAGCGATCTAACTCAAGAGTCCGCCTCGACACTGAAGATGTACGGGATTGATGATACCGAAAATGAACTGAAAGCCTCGTATGCTAAAAACTGCCTGCTCGCTCGCCGGTTATTGGAGAAGGGAGTTCGATTTGTTCAACTCTTTAATGGGGCGTACCAAACAGGAGGCGAAGGTGTGAGTAACTGGGACGGGCATAAAAAAATTGAAGACCAATACAATGTGCATGGCCCGATTCTCGATCAGCCAACCGCGGCGTTGATTAAAGATATGAAACAACGTGGACTACTCAAGAATACGCTTGTTGTGTGGTGTACCGAATTTGGACGGATGCCCACTTTCCAGAAAGGAGCCAGCGGTCGGGATCATAACCCGGAAGGCTTCACCTGCTGGCTGGCAGGTGCGGGCGTGAAAGCACCATTCACCTATGGAGCAACGGATGAATTCGGTTACAAGGCGTTGGAAAATGTGGTAACAGTCCCAGATTTCCACGCGACCATTTTACATTTGCTCGGCTTGAATCACGAACGGCTCACCTTCTACCACAACGGGCTGGAACGTCGCCTGACCGGGGTTGAGGGAACTGTTATTAAGGATATTTTATTGTGAGAATTCATCGAATACAAAAACGAGCACCACAGTGGCTGTTGCGTTATACATTTTTCTCTCTCTTGTTGTTGACTCCGCTAGCTTTACAGGCTGCTGAACCACAAGAATTAAGTTTCGAAAAAAATATCCGTCCGATCCTGCGCGCCCATTGCATGGATTGTCATGGTGCAACGGAAAAAATGGAGGGAGAGCTTGACCTTCGATTAGTTCGTTTCATGAAAAAAGGAGGTGAAAGCGGTCCTGCAATCGATAACGAAAAGCCACTCGAAAGTTTATTCCTGGAACGAATAACGGAAGGAGAAATGCCGCCGGGCGAGCATAAGGTTCCTCAAAAAGAAATTGAAATCATCAAAACCTGGCTTGCTGCGGGAACACCAACACTGCGACCAGAACCGGAAAAGATTGGACCGGGACTTGGCGTAAGTATTGAAGAACGTAGCTTTTGGTCATTCCAACCGATTAAGCGTCCTGCCCTTCCAAAGGATTCTTATTTCACGACAAAGCAGTTAAAACAAATTCGCACGCCGATTGATGCCCTGGTGCTGAAAAACGTGATCGAAAAACAGAAGGGAAAAATCAAGCGGGAAGAAATTGCGTTCTCCCCCAATGCTTCCCGCAGAACGCTCGTCAAACGAGTCTACTTCGATTTAATCGGCTTACCTCCTTCAATCGAACAGATGCAAAAGTGGCTTGATGATCCTGCATCTGAGGAAGTCTGGTTTCAGAAATTGGTAGAAGAAGTTTTGAAGTCGCCGCATTATGGAGAACGCTGGGCGAGGCATTGGCTCGATCTGGCTGGCTATGCTGATTCTGAAGGGTACTCGGTGAAAGATGTTGAACGCCGATGGGCTTGGAAGTATCGTGACTGGGTAATCCGTGCCTTCAATAAAGACATTCCATTTGATCAATTTATCATCGAACAACTGGCAGGCGATGAATTGGCTGGTCCGAAAAAAGGAGAATGGACCGCAGAACAAATTGACTTGCTTATTGCGACCGGTTTTTTACGCATGGCTGCTGATGGCACGGGCAGTGGGGCAAACAATCTGGAAGGTCGCAACCGGGTAATGATCGACACACTCAAGATTGTTGGGACCGGGTTGATGGGTCTCAGTTTGCAGTGTGCTCAGTGTCACGATCATCGATACGATCCGATTCCACAAACAGATTACTATGCGATTCGCGCTATCTTTGAACCGGCTCTCGATTGTAATGCCTGGAAAGTTCCCAGTGCTCGCCGAGTAACGCTGTATACCGATGCTGATCGCAAAAAAGCGGCTGAGATCGAAAAAGAGGCTCAGGTTGTCATTAAACAGCGGAGTAAAAAACAAGAAGAGTTCATGAAGCAGGCTCTTGAAATCGAGTTGAAGAAATATGAAGAGCCACTAAAAACGGAACTGCGAAAAGCGTATCAAACACCTAAGAAGATACGTACCGAAAAACAGAAACAGTTCTTCAAGAAGTATCCCAGCTTGAACATTACTGCGGGCGTGCTGTATCAATACATTCCCGATGTGAAAAAAGTAATGAAGGAATATGAAACAAAAATAGTGAAAATTCGTGCCAAGAAACCGACCGAGGAGTTCTTGCGGGCGTTGACGGAACCTGCCAATCATACACCGAAAACTCGCCTGTTTTATCGTGGCGATTTTCGGCAACCCAAACAGGAAGTGCTGCCAGCGGGGTTAATAATTTCTGTCCCGGATGGCACACAGCCTCAGTTCAAAGTGAAGGATGAATCGATTCCCTCAACCGGAAGGCGGCTCGCGTTTGCAAAAAGCCTGACCAATGGGAAGCATCCCCTGTTTGCGCGAGTGATGGTTAATCGAATTTGGATGCACCATTTTGGACGCGCAATTGTCCCAACACCTGCTGATTTTGGGAAGCTGGGAGCCGCCCCGACAAATCCTGAACTGCTCGATTGGCTGGCTGATGAGTTTATGAAATCGGGCTGGAACGTCAAGAAGTTACATCAACTGATTCTCACCTCAACCGTCTGGAGACAGCAAAGCGAAATCACCGAAGCTCAACAATCAAAACATTCACCTGAATTTGCCGTGCTGCTGCAAGATCAAACGGCGTTACTTCGTAAACCGCTGATTCGCCTGGAAGCAGAGATCATACGTGACCGCATGCTTGCTGCCACCGGCCAGCTCGATCAGAAACTGTACGGACCGCCGTTGGATATCAAAGAAGATGACGCCGGTCAGGTTGTGGTTTCAGGCGCACAGACCAGGCGGAGTCTCTATGTCAAATCGCGACGCAGCAGTCCCCTGGCGATGCTCCAGGCGTTTGATGCACCGGTGATGGAAACTAATTGTGAGATTCGCCCCAGTTCAACCGTTGCGACGCAATCTTTAATGTTGATCAATGGCAACTTCATTCTTGATCAGGCCTCAAAACTGGCAGACCGCGCGGCTCGTGAAGCAAAGGGAATCAGCCAAGGTAAACTTGCAAAACTTCCGGCAGTATTATTGGATGAAAAACCGATCTGGCAATACGGCTACGGTTATTTCGACGAGAAAGCGAACCGTGTTGCATCTTTCCAACGATTAAATTCCTGGACGGGAACGCAATGGCAGGCAGGAAAGAAATTACCTGATGAAAAACTGGGGTGGGTTTTACTCAACGCAACAGGCGGGCATCCAGATCGTTCGGATCGGGCAGTCATTCGTCGTTGGACTGCAAAAATGGATGGAATCATTTCCATCAAGGGAGCACTTTCAAATGGTTCCGCAAGTGGAGATGGAGTGCGTGGTCGGATCATTTCGAACCATTCAGGAAAAGTTGGTGAATGGTCGATCAATAATGGCTCT
>JAJRTM010000012.1 GCA_024278285.1 Planctomycetota bacterium | reverse complement strand
TTTCCGAAGATAGCTGATCGGTAAGATGAGCCTCGTATAAATTGTAGCCGTGCTGAAATGTGTATTCTGAAAGCAACAAATCAAAAGGGGTAGAAGAAGTTCGCAGTGAAGGTCTATTGAATTGAGTTTTGGCAAAAGCAGGATCTACTTCCAACTCGGCAAAATAATTGCCCGGCAGTTTCTGCCAGAATAAAACCGTTTCGTTTTGTACTGGGGAACTCCCTTGGGGCAGACAGAGAAGAAACTGATCACAGGAAACGGGAAAGGGGACAGCAGGCAATGGCAAATAATCTCGTGAGAAAGCTGAATAGGTAACGACAAGAGATTCAATTATTTTTCCCGCAGCAGGAATCGAAAAATCATCTCCTGTTGATTCAACAGAACTGAAATGACCATTCACCGTTACCGAATGCAGAGTAATTTTCTCGGAAAACTTCAGGTGTCTGGGAAACTGCTGACCTGGCTCGGCTTGTTTGTTGTATTCAATTTGCACTTGGGGCAACTTAGATTCATCTTGATGCAAAATTGCTTTTACGTTGCAACGCCAGCTTTTTTCGTCTGGAAAATCCTGCTTCATTACCCATTCTGGTGAAGAAGTAATCACCTGCTCGGTTGGTAATAAAATAGCCTGTTGATCGTTTGTTATTGCTGGGTGAATATTCGCCTTGATGATAATTCGACTGGCTGCCGAGATATCTTTGTAAAGCCATTGATTTTCGGTTTCACGAAATGCAACCGCCAACTCTTCCCACACAGAAGTCCATTTTTTTAATTGATTAAGAGAGATGGTTGTCAGAGCAGCATTTTCAGGAAATTGCTTGAGGCTTGCCCCTTGAATAATCAAGAGTCGATTTTCGTGAAGCTCACCGTTAACTAATTGTAGAGCAGGGATTGAAATTCGAGCTTGCTGGTTCCCGGTAGATTTGGGACGCAAGGAAATTGAAACAGCTAGCTTCTGCCCCGGCACTAATTCATTGGATAAATGAAGCAGTAAATATTTCCGATCTTCTTCGGATCTTAAATTCCAGGAAGAAGGGACTTCACGATGAGCATCGGACAAGACCAGAATTTCTCGTATTTCGTAACCGGGGAAGAGCCTGAACTTAGCGGTAAATAATCCTTCATCGTTTGTCTGCCAGAACATAAAATACTTCAGTTCATGAATCCGGTCCTGCTGCTTATTGCATAAAACAAGTTGCTCAACCTGCAATCGCGGCGTGGGGACATCAACGGAAATATCAATCGTCGGGTTAACCCCGTTCGTCGTGTAAGACCAGGTATCTTGAATGCCGGGGCCCACTCTTGCATCAATTTGATGCAGATCTGTTGTTGAAAGGTTCGTCGTACGCAAAGGTGATTCAACAACAACTGTCACTTGGGATTTCACCTGAACGGCATCGATCATTCTGGGAAAAGTGGTTGAAACCCTGCGGTTTTTATACTGTTTCAAATCACCGGAAACTCGAATGTTAATTGGCGAGTGGATCGCATCGGCTTGTATTTTAACAGGGATAATCACTCCCTTGGAGAATTCATCATTGGAGGTAATCGTTTTCCAGGTGCTTATATTTTCCTGTGAGATTTCAATACGTTCGGTCTTGAACCCTTCCGGCAAAAACAGTTTGAGCTGAGCCTCTGTCTGGTCCGGAATTTCTACCTGAAAATCAGAAACAAATTTCTGTTCAGAAACCCCCAGTGTGAGCAAATGAATAGAGCGGGAAAGCAGAATTTTCTTACTGACCGAATTGGAAACTGGTGTAATTAAAATAGTAAGCTCTGATTTTGAAGAAAGATAGATAGTCCACTCTCTTAATTGAGGCGAAATTTCTTTCACAAAACAGGGGGGCTGCGACCTTTCGTTCAAATACAATTGCACGGTAGCAGGAAGAGTCAACTGGAGCGTAGTTTGTGTTGCTCGAAGAAGTTTGAAATCGAACCGCGTCCCCTGTGTCACCTTGGAACCATTCAGGCTCCATTCACCTTCAAGCTCGGTTTGTTTTTGTTGCTGATGGATAAATAAATCACCCGTTGAGTTCGTCCCCCAGTTTGTTTTCCCTTGTTTCCATTTGAGAGTTTGCAGTTGAAGATTTGTCGGTCCCAGATTTTTCCAACTTGCAGATTGAATCGAGCTATCGATATGCCCTGTCACTTTCCCTGCAACAAGCTTGCCATCCTGAAAAGTTGCCCGGTAGTGAGCCCGGACCATTCCTGCCTGAAAAAGCTGTTTATTACTTTTTCTTTTCTGCTCCAAAAGCTGGAAATATTTTTTCGAGGAAAATGGTTGCCAATTTCCTGTCGGCCAGGAATCAGGTAACTCTTCGGGGACGTAGATTTTTCTGAATTCCTGCGGCGTTTGTTTCTGCGCATAAACGAAACTGCTGCCCGAATCATATCCGGCAGTCATCGCTGTCAACACGCACAGCAGCATCAGAAAATATTTAGAGAAAATGCTCATTCTCGATACAATGGGGATCCCCCTGCCTCAACCTTGGGCTGTTACTTTCTTAATTGATAGCCAGTTTTACTGTTTCGCTTTGTTTTCTAATACTCTACTGGGTGCCACGGCTCTGTGAGCCGTGCGAATGGAAATTCATGCTCCCGCTTTTCATAAAACCAACTCCACCAGATCACGGCTCACAGAGCCGTGGCACACGAAACGGTTATTTCACCTCAATCTCAAAGCCCTTCAACTTTTCCTGACTTTGGAACCAAATAAGTGACAGTGAT
>JAJRTM010000171.1 GCA_024278285.1 Planctomycetota bacterium | reverse complement strand
GAAGAAAAAGAATAAATCGAGTTCGCAGGAAGCGGGTCCGTCCGGTCCGGCTGGCGTGTTAACAACCCTGCAAGGAGGAACCGGCAGGCTGAGCGAAACACTCGCCACAACGATGAACGATATCATCCAAAAGGGGCGAGAAGTTTCCAGCCTTTCCAGAGTGAATGATCAATTCGTTGTTACGTGTGATGGCAACACGCAATCATTTGATGCTGTCGTGATGGCGGTCCCAGCTCATCGAGCGAGCGGGATTATCGAACCGTTGAATTCGCAGCTTTCACAAACATTGCAAGAGATTTCATTCGCCAATGTCGCCGTGGTGTGTCATGCGTATGATTCTCAAACGATCCCACAAAAACTAAACGGGTTCGGTCACCTCATCCCCCGGCGAGACGGCATTCGCGCCCTGGGATGCTTATGGACAAGTTGCATCTTTCCCAATCAGGCACCGAATGGAAAAGTCTTACTGCGAACCATTTTCGGCGGCGCACACGATCCCGAAATTCTCAATCTGTCGGATTCCGAACTGATCGATTTAGTGATTGAATCGACCGCAACAACACTCGGCTTCCATACGAAACCGTTGGAATCATGGATCTTCCGTCATCCCAGCGGGATCGCTCAATACACTCTTGGTCACCGGGAACGGGTAAAAAAAGTAGAACAGTTTTGCGAACAACTCCCCGGCCTCGCTTTCGTCGGGGCATCCTACCGCGGCGTCGCACTCAACCGCTGCATCCGTGATGCGTACACCATCGCCCCACGAATTTTGCAACCATTTGGAATTCATGCTGCCTCGCTTGATGAGTCTGTTTCCACATGAAACGAAGTTAGCATCGGTCAAGCAATTACTGTCGTATCTATGAGCCGTAGGATGGCGTGGTTTCACCGCTCCCAATGCGGTCTGCGTCGCAATCGTTTAACGGCAAGCCGAAGGCGACTGTGTAGGTGGGCTGGATCATGAAGGCTTGCTGTTCAGCAAAACAATATGAATCGCCTCAAGTAAAATGCAGAGTGATGACAGCTCCAATTCTTCCAAGCGATACCGTACATGGACAATAAATGCACATTTTTTAACCGCAGGTAGATCGTGATTTTTTCCCTTGAGTAAAGCATACCTGTCTACGCAGTCGCCTTCGGCTTGCCGTTAAACGAATTATCTGTCATCGTGTAGAATCTATTGAATACAAACGGAAGATGCGACAATTATTGCTTGGTCGATACTTAATCAGAACAGACATCTTTGCAGGTTGCCTCGGCGGAAATGAATGGTTTCGATAAGCAATAACTGAGGACAAAGTGAAACATGCTCTATCCCTATCTTATCCACACCACGTTCGATTTCCTGGCGATCACGCTGGCGATTCTATCCGGCTGGATTGTTTATCGTTGGCGGTTTCAAGATTCGTTACCGAAAACGGCGTCTCGTATCGGGCATGGATATTTCATCTTTTTGAGTACCGGAAGCATAGCAGGGGCGTATTTACTGGGGACGGCTAATCTGTATCTTTCCGACATTCATGAAGTCGGACGCAGTGTGCTCGGGGCGCTGCTTGGTGCGACCGCGATGGTGGAAATTTATAAGATACGCCGAGGGACCAGGGAGTCCACCGGGTATATTTATGTGGTCCCTTTTTCGATTTGCATTATCGTCGGACGTTTCGGCTGCCTGCTTTCCGGATTACACGACAACACGCACGGCATCCCCACAAATTTGGCATGGGGCTGGGATTCCGGTGATGGCATCCTCCGGCATCCAGTTCAGATTTACGAAAGTTTTTCGATGCTGCTGTTTCTGCTGGTCACTTTAATCATCTTAAAATATCACAAGATGATTATTGTGCGATATGGGTTCTATTTGTGTGTCGGGTTTTATGCCTTCCAGCGTTTTTTCTGGGAGTTTTTGAAGCCATATCACAATGTTGCTGGTTCACTGAACATTTTTCAGTATGCTTGCTTACTGATGATACTGTACAGCCTTTTCATGATTCTGAAGGTACCCAGCACGGCTGGTCTGTTTCGATTCCCGAAACTAAAATAGGCTTTTCAATAATTTGCGTATCGAACGTAAACCCTTATCGTTAGTAATACAATGACAATCGCCCCGCGTAAGCAAACTTCGTATGTTTTCTACGGACAGACAACTTCATTATGCGAAGAGTGCCTGCAACCGGTCCCCGCAAAAATTCTATTTGAAGGCAGCGATGTTTTCTATCAGAAACGATGCCATACGCATGGCGTGCAAAAGACGAAAGTTTCTACCGATGTCGAATACTTTCGCCGATGCAAACAATTTATCAAACCGGGTGATCGCCCACTCAAATATCAAACCGTGACCGAATTCGGTTGCCCGCTCGATTGTGGATTATGTCCCGATCACGAACAGCATAGCTGTCTGGCATTAATCGAAATCAACGAACATTGCAATCTGGAATGTCCGGTCTGTTTTGCAGAATCTTCGCCTCAAAAGAAAACGAATCTCTCTCTCGATAAAATTGAAGCGATGATGGACGCACTCGTCGAAAGTGAGGGAGAGCCGGACGTGCTGCAACTTAGCGGCGGAGAGCCGACGATCCATCCGCAAATTATAGAAATACTGAAACTGGCAAAATCGAAGCCGATCAAGCATTTAATGCTCAACACCAACGGCGTGCGAATTGCCAAAGATAAACAGTTCGTCAAACAACTGGCCGAATTCACGCCGGGCTTTGAAGTTTATCTGCAATTCGATTCTCTTGAAAAAGAGGCTCTCATCAATTTGCGTGGCGTCGATCTTCGAGCCATCCGACAAAAAGCGTTAGAGAATCTGAACGAGTTGAATATCGCAACTTCGCTGGTTGTCACCGTTAAAAAAGGAGTGAATGATCACGAACTTGGCGAGATTATCGATCACGCTTTGAATTTTAAATGCGTGCGCGGTATTACGTTCCAGCCGATTCAGGATGCAGGGCGTAACGAAGGTTTCGATAAGAACAAAGATCGCTTTTTGTTAACGGATGTCCGCCGGGCGATTTACGAACAATCTTCGGTTTTTCAGCCGGAGGATATCATTCCGCTTCCCTGTAACCCGGAATCGATTTCGATTGCTTACGGTTTACGTGATGGCAAATGCGTCACGCCGATCACTTCGATGATCCCGATGGAAGACCTCATCGCAGAAGTCCCCAATGCAGTCACTTTCGAGAACAACGTCGGCTTACGGGAAAAAGTGATCGATCTGTTTTCACTTTCCAGCGGAGATTTGAACACAGCCGAGCGAATGGAATCACTGCTTTGCTGTTTGCCGAAAGTGCCCGTGCTGGAAAATCTGGGCTACGAAAATGTCTTCCGCATTACGATCATTCAATTTCTGGACCGCTACAACTTTTGTGTTGGCAACGTCAAACGCTCCTGCATCCACTTCATCACCCCGGAATTACAAATTATCCCATTCGATACCTACAATTTATTTTACCGCAATGGATTGGTACACGAACTCAGGAAAAAAGTGAGAGGGACGCCATGAATGAAGATGTGAAAAAGTTTTTTGGCGGGATGTTAATGATCACCGGCATTCTGTTCGCATTGCTGGCGGGCGGGTGTGGGCTTTATGTTATTCCCTTGTTGATTATGTATGGTGGTTCGTATGGTTCTCCGCCACCTACTTTTATTGGGAATACTCTGTTAATCATAGTTTTTCCAGGAATACCGATACTGCTTTGTTGCGGCTTGTTTGCATGGGGATTTTCTCTATTGCCCAAAAAGAATAATAAAACTCAAAATAAAAACACAAATGAGTAATGTTTACTTTGGGGACAGTCTTGAAATAACTTCCCTGTTTTATTGAATTCATTTTGTAGGGTGTGCGTCGTGACGCACCTTTTTCGTCACACCAATAATCTGGTGCGTCACGATGCAGCCTACGGTATACCGGGAACTTATTTCGGGACTATTCCTTAACAGATGGGAAACACGATGAACGGGAACATGTTTTTCGGTTGGCTGTTGATCACAATTGGTGGCCTGGTCGCGACGCTATCCGGCGGTTGTGGGCTTGGGATCTCTCTTATGGTGATACCAGAAATGTTTCGTAGTGGTATGGGAAATGCTTCCGGATTCATGGTGGAACTTGGCATGTTTTCCGGTATTCCCTTTGCTGTTGGATGCCTGCTGGTTTATGCGGGCCGAAATTTATTGCGTGGCAAAAATCATTCTAACCGCGACGACATACTTTAGAAAAGCCATATTCCCAGATGTAGGATGGGTGGTTCTGTCGGCGAATCGGTTTCCTGTTTCGCAGGACTCCCTACCGACAGGTTCACCCATCTTCGCATAACACTTGAAGTTAAAAAGAAAAATGGCGTTGTGGAACCGCAACGAAACATGCTACCGTTTTCTCATGGAGGCCAAATTTGATGGGTGCAAGCACACCATCCTACAATTCATTTCACCCATTCTACGTTAATCAATAATAAGCGAACTGCCATGAACGTCAAAACCTTTCTTGGCTGGCTTTTGAATATCACTGGTGGTCTGTTTCTCATGTTTGCTGGTGGTTGTGGATTCTTTTTTATGTTTATCGAAGATCACCTTCACGAAAGTTTCACTACAATTGTGTTATTCTCATCCGTACCTTTCTTCATCGGATGTGGCATGATTACCTGGGGATTTTATTTATTACGTGATGAAAATCATTCTGATCACGACGATGTGCTTTAGAAAAGCCAATTTTCCAGCGGCGTAGGGTACGCTGTGCGTACCGTGACTGTACGGTAATGTGCTACAATGGCTATTTCTTGTATAACGTTTAGCACAATTGGTGTGCACAGCACACCCTACGATGCTGCGAAAATGGAAGTTGTGCCACTGTCTGGCTTGTTAAACTGATGCGCCGATCCGGTTTCAGCCGGCCCAGTGGAGTTCTTCGTCGTCCAGATCCATGTCTGTCTGGGCATCGAGAATTTTCAGATCTTCGGCCGGCAACGATCGATTCAGCAAATAACGTATTGGGATCAGTAGCGCAATAAACAGAGGGAACGTGAGCCGGACCCATTTGACGGGGCTTAAATTGATTAAGCATAAAACCGCCAGACAACAGAATTGCACGAACGTAAAGAGATGGATAATACGAATCGGCACCCGCCGAATGTAATGCGTTCTGGGGTAGAGTGCGGAATCCATCAGCCACAGGTTAAGCCGTTCGATAAACTGATTCCCCGACAGAGAGACAATTCCCATAAACAAGAATAAACCGAACAGCACAGCCATCGGTGTCATCGCCAACAAATTCAATGCGACTAAAGAGATGCCAATGAGCGCATGAATAAGAAATGGAGTCAACCGGTTTTCTTCCACATGAATAATCCGCTCCTTGGTTTCTCCCGAAGAAAGCAGCACTTCATCGACACTGGCCAGCCCTCGAACATGAGCCAGTGATCGAACCGTTGCAGCGACCAGCCAGGGGAGTCCGAATATCGAACAAATCCCGACAAGTGCTGCAATAACTGTTAAATCGAGATGATAAGCCGCCCCTTTTTTCAGTTTTAGATCGGGATTATTGATCAGCCGGGAGGTGACATTCTGGACAAGAAAAATCAGCACGGTTGTAAGAATGGCAGGCAAGATCGCAAGCAATTTCAACTGCAAAGAAAGCTGGGAGCCATCAATAATCCATGATCGCGGATTTCCGGATTCTGCATCGATATGTGTTGGGCGAATGGAATCTGGAACAGCAAGCTGATCGAGCAGAATTTCGCTGCGGAAAACAAAGGCGATAATTGCCATGATGGTAATGGCAATTGTTGGACCAAAATCGGAAAGGAATTCTCTCATCCAGGGCATCAAATATCGACTGCGTCTGAAGCGAGAAAGATTCAACGCAATCGAGAAAGTTCCCACGGCTAATATCAACGAAAGAAACGCTTTGTCGTGGTTGACGCTTTCATTCCCAAAACTTTCCTGAAAGACATAGATGATTGCTTTGACGGCTTCGTAAATAAACATCAGCGACATCAGTGCCGAGAAAACATCATCGCTGAATCGCGTAAAATAGCGCATTAAATACGAAGCATCGAACGCAGCCAGTAAAAGCAAAATGAACGCCGTCCAAAACCCGATCCATTGATACATCGGCAGAAACGGGATTTCCATATCTAAGCATAAATCGTACAGAATCCCTGTGAAAACAAGCAGCGGACCGACTCCACCAAGTAGAATGAGAGGTTGTCCACTGAATGCAGCGTAGATCATCCCCCCGATCGCGGTCGCGATCAGCATTTCAACAACACCAATTTGCTGATTGGTAATCGCTCCCATAATCCCGCCGAATGTGACCGCAGGAGCCAGGCAGGCGAAAAAGAGAAACACAATGGCTGAAAAAGATTTCCACGACCAGCCTCGCTTCCAGTCATCCCGATAATGCTTGATCCGCCGGGCAAAATCCTCTCTCACTCCTCCGAAGAATTTCCCACTGTAAACAAGCCCTTCTTCCTCCAGTGATCGTTGGGGAGAAATTTTGGACTCGGTATTTCGTTTGATGAACCGGGAAAGTGATTCAATTAAATCACTTCGAGAATGCGCTTCGGTAAGGTCATATCGAAACTCTTCATCCGACATCAGCAGGGCGATTTGAGTTAATGTATCAAGATGCCCGGACGCAGAATCGAGTGGGCCGAGCAGTATGAAAAAGAAGCGAGTCGGAATGCCATCCGGTGCTCCGAAGTTGATCGGTTTACGCAGCCGAACAAAAAAGACAAGGGGTTGTTTCAACTCTGCAACATAAGCATGCGGAATTGAAACCGATTGACCAATGGCAGTTGAGGCAATTTTTTCCCGTTCCCAAAGCGCCGCCCGGACAATTTCACGATGCTCCGCATTCAAAAAATCGCGAGAGACAAGATGATCTAAGGTTGCAGAAAATATTTCATCCAGCGAACCCGCTTCCAAGTTAAGCAGAAAAGCGTCATCATTAAGGGCGTTGACAAAAAATTGCATAGACACAAACTCAAAGCCTGTAGGGTGCATCGTGACGCACCTTCAACACGATATGAAAATGTGCGTCACGACGCACCCTACTTTTTCACTAACAATTTTCGCAACCGGAATTGATAATGCAAAACCTGCAACAGGGTAATTCAGCTAATGAGCATCCGCAAGGGTACATTCTCTGTGGAGGCAAAAGCAGGCGGTTCGGCGAGGATAAAGCCCGGTTTGAAATTGAAGGGGTGCCGATGATTTCCCGTATCGCCAGCTTGCTGGGGGAGTGGGCAAACAGCGTTACTGCGATTGCTGATATACCGGATAAGTATCAGGATCTGCATCTGAAAACAATCGCAGATTTGCAACCCGATTTAGGTCCGCTGGGTGGATTGCAAACTGCACTTTCCCATGCCCAGGCAACTTCATCGAGTCGCTGGGTCGTGCTTGTTAGTTGTGATATGACAACTCTTCCTACAAACTGGCTCGATACTTTATGGAGTCAAGCTCAGGATTCAACAGGTTGCATCGCGGTACTTTATGAGGAATTGACCACTCCCCGATTACATCCATTTCCCGGTTGTTTTCATATCGACTTACTGGACATCATTGAGGAACAGATTGCTGCTCGTCAACTTTCTTTACAGAAGCTGTTTCGCACGGCAGAGAAGCAGATAAAAACATTAGAACTCCCAGATGACTGGCCCTGCGTTCCTCAGATCAACACAAGGGGCGATGCGGATCACTGGCAATCCAACACCTCCTAAGTCGGATAATTCTAAGTCGGATAAACTGAAACCAAACAGGTATCAGGCGAGCCAGTGATGCATTCGCATGCTG
>JAJRTM010000170.1 GCA_024278285.1 Planctomycetota bacterium | reverse complement strand
CAGCTACTGGTGAACATGTTTTTGTAGGCAACGTAATCGTCCGTCGCACCAATCCCGTTGAAAGATTCGCCCAGCACGGCGGTCGCTTCACTCTGTTTTCGTGAGACCCTGCAACGAAACAAGACGTACATTGAAGTCGAGAAGACCCTATTATTAACGGTCAATTTCTTGATAAGCTGCGCAAGTTCTCAAGAAGATGAATTTGTATTCGGCTACCGCGGCGGCGGCAACCAATTTGGAATAATGGAACTCGCAACAGTCCCCTCGGATTGCTACGCAACACAGACAACCCTGAACGGGATTGGATTGTCTGTGTTACCCGGCCCGCTTGTGTATGTTTGGGGCATTCAAATTTAGATTTATGAATTTGTTTCGTATTTCGACATTCGGATTTCCCTACTGGTTTGCCGGTTGTATAAGTTCATCGGAAACCAGTTTGGGGTCTTCGGGGTTGGGGACCAGGAAGTAGAGATGTTTTCCTTTTGGGTCTGGAAATTCTGTCAGTTTCAGTTCGAGGTTTGGTTTGGTTTGTGGATACCACGCCCCTGCTCCCCAGGCTCGAATCTTGCAGGCCAGGCCGTTTGGCCGGACGGTATCATCAGCAAAGGGGCCTTCGAGGGAGGATGGATCCAGAGTAATCAAACGCAAATCTGTGTTATCGAGTCCTTTTTGCGAGCTGGGATCCAGACAAAACAGAAGTGGGCCACGCATCACTGCGACGCGGCCGGCCTGTGCTTTTCGACCACGAACAAGTCGCCACTGCATCGGAAGCGAAAGCGTAATCGTATCCCCCGCGTTCCACTTTCGCGTAACCGTATAAAATCCTGCCTGGGCGGTGCCTTGCTTGTTTGCGTTGACGAAAACTTCTCCCTGCGAGCACCAACTCGGAATACGCAGCCGAACTGCAAATGATGCCGGCTTTGAGGGAGAAACATGGATCACAACTTTCCCAGAGTTCGGATAATCTGTCTCCTGACGCAACTTCACAGAAAGCTCTTTTTCTAAAGAGACTTCTGCACTTGAATCGCAGTACAGGTTGATCATGACACCTTTTGACGTTTTCGTTTTTTCATCGGGACTGAAAAGATAGTAAATCAAGCCGGGGAGTTCTGCGATAATCCGGCGGTAATTGCTTGGGCAGCAATAGGTATCTCCCTTGTGATATTCTCTTTGCCCATCGAATGGAATGTAATAACGAATCTTCCTGCCATCGAGAGACTGAGCCGCAAAAAGCGCGTTGTAAATCGAGCGTTCCATCATATCGCCTTGCCGATGATCTCCCTCAAGACGGATCAGGCAATCGAGCCAGCGAATCAAATAAGCCGTCGCACAAGTTTCGCCCACGTTATGCGTTCCCGATTGCGTATCGTGCCAGCATTCGTGATCGCCACACGCTCCTGTGATGACCAGACCATCCTGCTTCGTCAAAAAATCGAACACGGCATGCGAGCGCATCAATAGTTTTTCATCCGGCTGAATCTGATAGATTCGAAGTTGGGCCAGGCAACGGGAAATGTATGTGTAGGCATGCCCGCCAATTTCTCCCCAGCGTCCCAGAACAATTGGATAATCCCATTCTGGAATGTGAAGAAAATCGGTACAGAAATTCAAGTAACGCACATCGTCTGTTTGCTCGTAGAGCGCCAGCATTGCAGAACCGATGCCGGTCATCGCCATGTGCTCGGTGATGAATCCCTCGCCCTGTTTGGGTTGCTGATCAGCCGATAGCCGGGCAATCAGATAGTTCCCCAGTTTTTTTGCTGCCTGGAGCGAATCTTTCTCTCCATAAAATTCGTAATCGGTCGTCAGACCCAAAACGAGATAAGACATTTCATGGACATCCCATAATTTTGTTACCCGCATTTCAGGCACAAGCATTCCGATATAACCATCTGCCTGCTGAGTTTTGATTGTTTCTGCAACAACATGCTTTTTCAGTTCGAGCAGTTTTTCATTTCCTGAATATGTTGCCAGGCGGACCATCGCGTCGATCAGTTTTCCCAGGCCGATGTAACCACCTTTTCTGTTTCGATCACGAAACGGCTGGAGAAAATCTTTGTCCGCATCTAAAGCAAGCAGATTGTTATTGATGGTCATTTCAATCCGCTGACCAAGCAGGCCTTGAACTTTCACACTGCGAACATCAAGCGGCGTATAGACTTCTTCCGCGTGGATTTGAGGCAAATGAAAAAGTGAAAACAGAACAAAATAGCTCACAGCAGATCGAAAAACAGTCATCTGATTCCTACCTTTCCAAGCGAGCCGGGACACGATGGCCTGATCACTTTGGAGTGTTGATTGTCAATGATCGGAAGATTGGCTGCCGGGAATGATACGGCATAGTAACCAGGGGGTTAACACCCCGGTTCGCCCTCACTGAATCTAAAGGTTTTCGATGGAATATTCAATTAGGATATACAGGTATTATATCACAAATCTGATAACTAGCCCGGATTATTCATCAGCCGCAAGGTCGAAGGAATAGCAACTTCATACAATAATAACAGAGTAAAATACTTTATCTGCAAGCCTTAACCCGGATAAACCGGAACCGAATCACTGTAACGAAAATTCAAACCGATTGGATGGCTCAGACGCATCGCGTCTGAGTTGTCCCGCAACAAGAAGCCGAGAATGTGATTTCCAACGAAGAAAAAGTATGAAACGGTAAAAAGAAGGGGCGATTATTGTTCCGACAGAGTGTCTGATAAGACTTCTTGTGACTACGTCACCCAGACGCGATGCGTCTGGGCCATCCAAAGAGACGACGATCGCTACAAACGAAAATCCCGCCACTTTTGCGCAGTATTTCATTGATAAGATGCTAAATATCGACGCCCTGTTCACCTGTTTTATTGTTTTTCGCCACTAAACCCGAGGATTTCAGTGATCGGCTTGATGGTCAGAATAATCGCTGCCTTAAAAGACAATCCCTCGGGTTGCGCAAAACTGGCAGGATATTTCCAGGCGAGCCGGGGGTGTTAGGGCTTGTTG
>JAJRTM010000169.1 GCA_024278285.1 Planctomycetota bacterium | reverse complement strand
GCCATCCACTTGAAACCGCAAGGGGCAACTTACACCGCGACCATCGAAGAATTTATTTCGGGAACTCCACTGCCCCTGACCGATATCGTAATCAATCCACTCGACCAGGCAATGTATTTTACAATTGGTGGACGCAAGGTACAGTCAGGCTTGTACCGCGTCACTTATCAGGGAAAAGAATCAACTGCACAGGCTAGAGTTATTGCTGATCCATTCCAAAAACTGCGACAACAACGTAAAGAATTGGAGAAATTGCATCTGGGCGATCATCCTGATGCCGCTGAAAAAGCGTGGCCTTTTTTGAAGCATGAAGATCGCTTCATTCGATTCGCTGCTCGAATTGCGATTGAACATCGCCATGAAAGCGAATGGCGAGACAAAGCAATCTCGGCAACCGATCCGTGGACCGCGTTAATGTCGCTGATGGCGTTGGCGCGAAATAAACAGCGTGACGTGATGGGAAAAGGGGAAAATATCGATGCACCGCTTCCTGACTGGAACAATCTTCCCAAGAACGCAGGGAATGATCCTGATCAGCGGGCCATTCTGAAATCGCTTGATCGTCTCGATTGGAACAGATTAAGTGTTCCGCAAAAATTAGCGATGATTCGTGTCTACACACTTTGCTTTGACCGTTTCGGACCAATCAATTTACCAACGCGAGACCAGCTCATCAAAAAGTTTTCGCCGCTGCTCCCTGCCAAAGCAGCTTCACTGAATTCTGAACTGGCACAGATGCTTGTTTACTTGCAGGCACCATCTGCTGCAACAAAAATTGTTGCACTTTTGAAAGACTCTCCAACACAGGAAGAGCAAATCGATTTTGCCAAAACACTTCGGCATCTCAAAGTTGGCTGGACACCCGAATTACAAAAAGAATACTTCTCGTGGTTTACACGCGCAGCCGGCTATCGCGGGGGAGCAAGCTTCTCTTTGTTCGTGACAAACATCCGCAAAGATGCCCTTGCCAAATTAAGCCCGGAAGAAAAAATCGCGTTGAAGCCGATTATCGAGGCCAAACCTGCTAGTTCTGCATCTCCTTTTACTTCCAAACCACGCCCTCACGTAAAAGATTGGACAATGGAACATCTTGTTCCGCTGCTTGCCAAGGATTTGAAAAATCGCGATTACGATAACGGTCGCAAAATGTTCGGGGTAGCAAGCTGTTTTGCGTGTCATCGTTTCGATGAACAAGGCGGCGCGATTGGCCCCGATTTAACCGTACTTGCAGGTCGGTTCAGTTCGCGAGATATTCTTGAATCGATCGTTCTGCCCAGTAAGCAAGTCAGCGATCAGTATGAAGCAATCCAAATTATTACCGTCAATGGTAAAGTGATTAACGGTCGGATTGTTAATCTATCCGGAGATACCTTCCGCGTTAATACCAACATGCTCGACCCGAACGCGATGGTGAACGTTAATCGAAATGATATCGAAGAAATGGTTCCTTCCAAATCTTCGATGATGCCCAACGGTTTACTCAACACCTTGACCGAACAAGAGGTACTCGACTTGATGGCTTATTTACTTTCTCGTGGGGACCGCAATAATGCGATGTTCAAAAAGAACTGAAAGATGCAGGTTAGGCATACCAGTATGACAAATGTGGTATCCAAGATAATCATCTTTCGGTTTTCCAGCGAACACTAAATCATGACTCGAAAAGTCTGCGAGTTATTGTTTCAGGCTGGAAAATCTAGCGTACGTGAATAAGATAGAATTCGATTAACAAAAATGATAACTCGAAATGGAATTGCTGTTTCTCCCGGTGTTGCAACCGGGGAAACGCTCGTGATAGGGAGTGAGGATTTTCGTATTCCTCAACGCTTCATTTCTCGTAAACAAGTGACCCAGGAACTGGAACGTTTTCGACTGGCATTACAGCACGTTTCAGAAGAAATTGCAGAGAACGAACGACTTGCCAATGAAGAAATTGGGGCTTTATACGGTGCCATTTTTAGTGCGCATCTTCAAATGGCACAAGACCCGAAACTGATTTCCGAAGTGGAAACTCTGATTCGTGATCGATGTTACTCTCCAGAATTTGCCTCCAGTCGAACGCTTCGCAAATATGCCAGGCAATTCAAATCGCTCGGGAATGCTTATTTTGCAGAGCGAGCGGTTGATATTTACGATCTCGAAAAAAGAATCCTGCGCCATCTGCTGGGGGAACAGCGAGAATCTCTTGCTGACTTGACCGAACCGGTTGTTGTTCTTGCCCATAATTTGACGCCCAGCGAAACGGCTGGACTTAATCGGGAATTCGTACTTGGTTTTGCGACAGAAATCGGCGGGAGAACCTCACATACCGCAATTCTGGCAGCAGCACTTGGAATACCAGCAGTGGTCGGTTTGGGACCATTTCTGGCAGATATTTCCGGCGGTGAAACCGTTCTTATCGATGGAACAACAGGTGAAGTCTGTATTGATCCTGATGATGAGACACTCATTCGATTTAACGCTTCCCGTGAGCGCCACAAAAGCAGTCTGCATCGACTCGAATGTATGAGTGAACTGACTGCGGAAACCAATGATGGTGTCCGTATCAAGCTGCAAGGTAATATCGAATTCCCGCAGGAAGCAGAACAGTGCCAACTTCGCGGAGCGGATGGTATCGGCTTATACCGGACCGAATTTTTATATCTGGGGCGTAAGGAAATCCCCAGTGAACAGGAACATTATGAAGCGTACCGAGAAGTGGCACAAGCTTTCCCCGATCAGTTGACAATTATAAGAACATTGGATCTTGGTGCAGATAAAATTCCAGGCTGGATGGTTCGTGAACATGACGAAGAAAGCAATCCCGCATTAGGATTACGCAGTATTCGGTTATCGCTGAATCATCTTGATATGTTCAAAACTCAACTTCGGGCAATTTTAAGAGCAGCCGTTGGTGTGAATATTGGGATCATGTTTCCGCTTGTCTCTTCCCTGCTTGAATTCCGACGAGCCCGCATGGCTGTTCGTGAAGTGATGGAAGATCTCGAAGAACAGGACATTCCCTGCAACAAGAACGTTTTACTGGGAATTATGGTCGAAGTTCCTGCAACCGTTATTATGGCTGAGGAATTTGCTCGGGAAGTTGATTTCTTTTCGATTGGGACAAACGATCTGATTCAATACACCTTAGCGGCAGATCGCTCCGATCCTGAAGTTGCCAAGTATCACAGCGCGGCTGATCCTGCAATTATTCGCATGATCGATATGGTTATCAAAGCTGGCAAAAATCATAACGTGCCGGTTTCTGTTTGTGGTCAGATGAGTTCCGACCCGAAATGCGTTCCTCTTTTAATAGGACTGGGGATTCGGCAAATCAGCGTCAGCCCTCATGTGATCCCCGAAATCAAAGAAGTGATTCGCAGCATCAGTATCGACCAGGCGATAGAGATTGCAAAGTACGCCAAATCGCAGGATCTCGCTCGTGATGTTGAAAGCTATCTCACCCGCGAACTTCAAAAAATCCTTGCCAAATAAAGGGCAAAACCAAGCGAATAACTCAACCCCTTGAGCATTGTATAAAAGGGTTGAGAACTAGAAGAGCCTGGAAAAACAGACGTTGACCATTGCGTGTCATGAGCCGTACAATGGACTGTTCTGTTTTATTGTCACTCGAAAACTTTGCCCGGTGATTGAATTCCTGTGAGCAGTCCTGTTCTTATCCGCAAAAACTTCTGGGCGTCTCCGTTGGCGTTTGCGGGGTCGTTGTGCATACATGCAGGGCTGGCGTGGTTGATTATTACCAATATGAACAGTTGTGGCCAGCGTGGTGATTTCGGTTCCTCGGATGTTTACCGTGAAGTCGGTCTGTATATGGTTGATGATTCTGCACAGGAAACTGAAGAGACATCGCAGGATACATCCGAACAACTTCCCACCGTGCCGGAATCGCTTAATGAATCTTTGAATGAGTTGCCTGAAATGACACAGGCGATCCCGCAACTTCCTGACTTACCACGCATCGGCCCCGGCCCCACACCAGGAAAACCAAGTGAACCAAGTACACATCACAGCGATGCGATTGCTAAGGTTTTATCTCGACCGCCATCCCCTTCGACGGCGGGAATTCCCGGAACGACTAAATTTTATGGTATCGCCACCAGCGGGCGAACGTTGCTTTATGTGATCGATTGTTCTGGCAGTATGAATAAGCATAATGCGTTTCGGTACGCCAAAGCAGAGATGCTTTCCAGTATGGAACGACTCGAAAGCACTCACAAATTTCAAATTATATTCTATAATGATGGAATCATTGAGTTTAAGGATCGCCGTGGAAAACCGGAAATTCATTGGGCGACCGCGTTGAATTTATCCCGTGCTCGCACCTTTATCAATGGCATGAGTGTCAGCGGTGCCACTGCGCATTATCCCGCATTAATAAAAGCAATCTCCTACTCTCCCGATGTCATCTTTTTTCTGTCTGATGCAGCGGGAACTGCGTTGTCAGCCGGTAAGCTTGATAACATTAAACGTAAAAATAATGGACGAGCTGCGATTCACTGTATTGAATTTGGTGAAGGCATAAAACCGAATGTCGAAAACTTTCTGCACAAACTCGCTCGCCAAAACGAGGGAACATACCGGTATCGCAATGTCACGCAGTTTGGCAAATAATTGATGAGTAACATTTTATGAAGACGGCTTCTTCCAAACATCAACTGCATTCCAGACGAGGGGTCGCAGGATTCCTGGGGATGATACTCGGGCTTATTATACTCGATCAGGCCAGTAAACTGTGGGCGATTTCCACTTTCAAAAATGGTCCTGTACTTTCCTGGGCGTGGGATACATTTCGACTTACCTATGCGGAAAATTCCGGAGCCTTTTTAAGCCTTGGGGCGCAACTTCCAGAGTTTGTCCGCTTTCTTGTGATGGTTGTTTTTAATGCAATCGTATTATTGGCGGTTGCTGTTTTTCTATGGATGAAACGGGAGATGCCTGGCCGTCAGCGAATTGTACTGGGCGTTATTCTTGCAGGTGGGATTGGGAATTTGATTGACCGTGTCTGCTACTCGGGCGTGGTTATCGATTTCTTGAATATTGGAATCGGTTCGCTCAGAAGCGGGATTTTTAATCTGGCTGATGTCTGGGTAACCGGGGGTGTTATCGCCCTGTTTTTCCTATCGTTTATCGAACCGGAAGTCGCCTCCAAAGAAGTGAGTGAAACAAAAACTGATAAAACCTCATCCATTTGTGCTGAGGTCAATACTGCCAAAACCTTTTGCTTGTTCCTGCTGGTTGGTTTTTTCACCATTGTTCTGCACGTTCCTGATATTCTCGCAGATACGGTTTTGTATCGAGCGGGTAAAAGAGGCGGACAGGTGGCAATCACAGGGAAAATCCTCGACTATAATTCACAGAAGATGACTTTCCGGCTCAATACCCCCGATACAATTAATGAACTCGATCAAAACCAGATTCTTGCTTTCGAAGCGTTTTATCTGAAGTCACATCAACAAGCGATTCAACAGATGGAAAAACGAGAGTTCGAAAAGGCAATTCAATCGATAAACCAGGCACTTATTGCAGAGTCTCGCCCGTGGGTTCGCCGGGAATTAATGGCGTTAGCTGTTGAATGTGCAGTTAATTTAGAACAGTGGAGTACCGCCGCTTTGCAGTATGTTGCGATGAAAAAAAGCGATCCCTTATCGAGAAACCTCGATATCATTCCGCTCCAATGGCGAGCTGGAAAATCATCTGATGAAGATCGCCTGTTTGCCATTCGAGAACTGACCTCTTCCGACTTAACGACCCGGTTAATCACAGCCAGTTGGTTGTTACAGTTACCTGATTGGAAACCCAGAGCAGAGAAAGTACTGAAAGAATTACTTTATGCTCCTGATACCGACCTCAGGAATCTTGCTCGCTGCCAGCTATGGCGCGTTCGACTTGCTTCCGGAAATCTCAGCGATGGAGATTTGAACCGTTGGGAGAATCAACTTCACAAACTTCCCGACAGTTACTGGGCGGGGCCAATGTTTCTGCTTGCCCAGGGATACGAAAAACAGGTTCAACTCGACCTCGCAGCCGCCCGGTTTCTCTGGCTCACAATCATAGATTCTCGAAACATCAGCTTAACGAATGAGGCAACATTGCGTGCTGCTAAAAATTTAGAATCTCTCGGACAAATCGATTCCGGAAATAAATTGCGAGAAGAAGCAAAACAAAGATTTGCACTCAATTGAATTCTTTTAACGTATAAACCAAGGCAAGCTCCAGCTTTGTGGCTACCAAGATATGAAATTGCGAATGGTATCAATCGGGCCACGGAAGAGGACGTAACCAAGTGGGTACTTGCCGCAGGAGATTCGCATTGTTATTCGAGAACCGGGGAGAACTTCCGTGATTTCCTGAGAGAGTCTCCCCGTTACCGGCAGGACGAATTCATCGGAAGTTTGCTGAAGAACGATTGGCGAAATTGTTGTCAGTGTGCCCTCCCATTTTCGGTTGGAATCTGCATCCAGTTTCATCGTAAATGGGATTACTTTTTGTTCCCTGGCTCTCTTTAACGGTCCCAGGTCATTCCCGGCAACATCAGCCAGGACTTCCCATTCACCTTCACTATCTCCAATGGTCAGCAAAAGTTGCCCACGGGTGACGGGACGACCAGCCAGTTGATGCTCGGCGTCCCAACTCAACAGCCTCCCCCGATGTGGACTAAGAATTTGCAGCGATTCGATTCTTTGTTCCAGCAACTCTTTTTCCTTATGCAGTCCCGCAAGTTGTGTTGATATTTGTGCTAATCGAATACTGACATCCTGATCGATGGTCATTCGTGGTGATCTTTCACTGAGTCGCTCGGGTCTTCGGTTTTTTAAGCTGCGTATTTCTTCTGTCAGTGTCGCGATTTTCCCTTCCTGTTGACTAAGTTGCAGAGCCAGTTCCTGACTGGTAATCGTCAGTAAATGTTGTTTGGAAGAAACATGTCCGGATGCAGGCAGGTGAAGATCTTCTATTTTGATCAACCCCGACTCGGGAGCAAACAAGTGATGTCTCGTTGCAGGTACGACTTGCCCGGAAGCACGTATTGTCAGATCAACACGCAGGAAAACAAGCAGGAAAATTATTGCCAAAACAATTAATGAAATGAAAGTCGTTCGCTTTGATGATTGACCAGCACCGCTAAGTTTGGGGCGAGACGATTGAATCGTCATCTTCCAAAGAGGAAGCGTTTCGAGCAGTTCTTCTTCAAGCAAACGATCGCAATTCTTCTCAAAATATTCAACAAACATCACTCCAGATTGCCGCTGTGTGGAACCAGCAACTTGAAATACTTGATCAAGTCGGATCAGAAATGCTGATTCTGATTTCAGTTGATTAAGTGATTCTTTGGAGAGTGACAACAATGAATTTTGAACCGCAAGAGAACCCGAATGATGACGAACAACTTCATGTAAATGTCGAATAATTTCAGAACGAGATTCGTAGTCGGGATGCCCGCTGATTCCTTGAAGTCGAACCGATTGATCTACGAGAGAAAACAGGCTGCATCGACCGGCTTCATACCGGGTACAGATCGCATTTGAAATAACGTGCGGCAAGCGCTCAGAGGCAGTTTGCGATACCAGTTCAGCAAGATAAACAGCCAGTTCATTTTGCTGCATTGGCGTGGAAGAAATGTCGGTTGATAAAACTTCCGCAATTTGTGAAAGACTCTTCTCTAAAGAATTACCCTGGAGAACAACTTCGAGCTGATCGGGATCCTGAAAAAATAGTTCCAGCAAGTTTGTCACTTTACCTTGTGAAACAACAGCCGCTACGAGCAAACTTAATGTTGCCGAATTTGATTCTTGAATTTGCTCGCTGTTCGCAGAGGCTCGCCGAATCGTTTTTGTTGTTAAAACCTGCTGAAGTAATTCATCATGCCCCTCCCATGCAGCGGTTATTTGCTGCAAATTGCCAGTCCCAAATCCCGATTGAGAAACAACTTGAAATACATTTGTTCCGACTGGTTCCCACAAAATCCAGGCGCAAGCGTGCAAATGCTTCTCATTCAACTCCTGAATTAAAAGTTGCAATTTGCTGGGCATTGATTAACAGTTTCATTAAAAACAGTTTCACAAAAGAAGAACGAGTCACCTTTCTCCCATTTGTTTACAGGCAAGATACCTTAGCAGGATATGCGATATTTTTCAGGAGAATGAATATCTCAGTTTCTAAATGGCCTATATTTCGCCAAAACCTATTTGGGGGAGTAAACTCAGTGTGATAATAGGAAAGGCGGGTAAGAAATGTGGATGATTCCGGCTAAAGCACCTTCTTCCTGATAGCTTCTGCACAGTTAAGTCCTTTAGTGGTCCGATACTCAGCTTGTGCGCAGCAATTGCGCTGGAAGATTATGGAAACCACTTCGCCCAGGGACGGGCAGTTCAACGTGCAAAAAAAACGGGATAGATACAGCCTGTTTCAATTTCCGAATCGTTTCGGAACTGGTTCGCGATGCGCGCTCTGCACGAAGTGTTTTTTCCTATTCTCCCTGATCGTTTTTTCTGGCTGCCAATGGTTGTCGAATCGAACAGACCCCCTTTCTGACCAGACTCATACTCATTATCAGCTTGCAGCAGCTCAAATCGAATACCCAGATCTCGACCAACCGGTTGAAACAGACGCTGGCTTGAATACGGTGCCGTTCAGTTTGAAAACTGATATATCCAAAATGGAATCGTGGAATCTTTCTTTGCAGGAAGTTGTCCATCTGGCTATTCAGCATTCCAAAGTGATGCGAGATCTGGGGGGAACGATCCTGCGTTCGCCGGGGTCTGCGATTACATCTTTCGATCCTGCGATCCGTGAAACAGACCCACGTTTTGGTGTGCAAGCAGCCTTGAGCGCCTTTGATACTTCATTTGCCGCTTCGGTTTTTCATCAGAATAACGACCGTGCCTTGAACAATGTTTTCTTTGGTGGGGGAACTCGGTTATTGACACAAAAGGCAACCGTCATGCAGACTCAGCTATCCAAGCAGAGTGCATCAGGAACGGAATTCTTTTTGCGTCAACTGACAGACTACGATAAAAACAACGCACCAGGTAACTCTTTTCCGGGAGCCTGGAATTCAATTCTGGAAACAGAATTTCGTCAACCTTTATTGCGAGGTTATGGTGTTGAATATTGGCAAACGGTGGGCAGCAGTAAATCCCCCGGCGTGTATAACGGAGTCTTAATTGCGCGCACGAATACGGATATCTCACAAAGTGATTTTGAAATTTCTGTTCGAGATTTTATCGCAGATGTTGAGAACAGTTACTGGGATTTATATTTTGCATATCGCGATCTCGACGCAAAAATTGCGGCTCGAGATGCGTCACTGGAACTTTGGCGACGCCTGGATGCGTTGAATCAACTCGGACGATCAGGTGGGGAAGCCGATAAAGAAGCACAAGCGCGAGAACAGTATTTCCGTTTTCAGGAGGATGTTCAAAATGCCCTCAACGGACGTATGCTGGATAGCACACGCACACACAACGGCAGTTCTGCAGGCACATTCAAGGCGACCGGTGGCCTGTTAACTTCCGAACGTCGATTGCGTTATCTGATTGGCTTACCCATTAACGATAATCGCATTATTCGTCCAACGGATGAACCTCTCCGCGCACCTGTTGAGCTTAACTGGGAGGCGAATTTAAGTGAAACGATTCAAAAACGACCAGAACTTCGCCGACAAAAATGGGTCGTCAAACAAAAGGAACTGGAATTAATTGCAGCCAAAAAGCTGTTGTTGCCCAAGCTCGATGTTGTTGCCCTTTATCGCTGGAGAGGCTTTGGCGAAACCTTAACCAACCCCAGCAGTGGCGGGGCGCCTCCTTTCGATTCGGCATTGCAAAACTTGGCCAGTGGAAGATTTCAGGAATGGCAACTTGGCGTTGAACTGGATGTTCCCCTGGGGAATCGTCGGGCGCATACGGGAATTCGAAATGCCGAATTTCAACTGGCCAGGTCTCGTAAAATTCTTCAGGAACAGCAACGACTCGTCGTTCACGATTTAAGCAACGCGATGTCGGAAGTTGATCGCGCCTGGGAAGTGCTGCAAACTGTCGGGCATCGTTTGCAGGCAGCTAACGATCAGGTTGAAGCGATGGTCGCCTCTTACGAAGCTGATAAATCACCAGTTAATTTGGTGCTGGAAGCTCAACGACGATACTCATCTGCCAAAACAAGCTACTATAAAGCGATCATTGATTACAATTTTTCCGTTAGAAATGTTCAATACGAAAAAGGTACTTATCTGGAATATTGTGGCGTTCAACTTTCCGAAGGCGCCTGGTCGCAGGCAGCGCAGAACCATGCTGCACAGTTTGAATCGCGTAAAAAGAAACCGAGTACCCCCTATTTCATGAACCCGCCTCGCGTTATCAGTAACGGATTGAATCCTGCTGTCGATAATGAAGTTCTCTATGAAGCTCACCCACTCAATGGTCATTACCTTCAGGAAGATCTGACAGGATCAGCAGAGCAAATGCCGCAGCCGATTATCATTCCAGAACCAGGTTTGATGGACAACACCCAAACCGATACGCCTGCTGCTTCTTCCAGCAAACTTCCTCTTTCTCCAGCAAGTCTTGTCCCTTAACTTCGGGCTTTGCCGGGCCTAATTAATAAATGCTGACTGACGTTCCCTTTCCTTGCACGAAAATCCTGTAATAATACGCCTAGTCCCCGTAATGATATCAGAGCAAGCAAGCAGGAATTATGGATCACTCTCAAGAGCAGTCAACCGATTCACAGGGGAAGAAAATCCCGGAAGTTCTTATATTTCCTGATGGACGGCAGGTTGTTGTACAAGATGTGGGGACAGCTTCAACTCGTCCCGCGAAAAAAAAGAAGTTCTGGCAAGATCGTTCATTTCTGTGGGCGTTTGGTCTTTTTTTTGCGACGTGCCTTTCCACCTGGTACGTTGGTGAAAACCGCTACAACAACGGTTTCGGCTACATGTTTCCGGTCATGTTGATTCTGCTGGCTCATGAGATGGGGCATTATATTACTTCGTTGATTTACCGTGTGCCGGTTTCGCCGCCGTATTTTTTACCGATGCCTTTCACCCCCCTTGGCACATTCGGAGCAGTTATTGTCCGTCAAGGCGGACGGGAAGAGCGGAAAGTATTGTTTGATATTGCGATTGCAGGTCCGCTGGCAGGGTTAGTCGTCGCGATCCCGGTCTGCATTTATGGAGCAATGACCGCAGTTGAAGTGCCACACCATCTTGTACCAGTGCACGAATACGAATTCATGGCTCCCCCATTTGTTGGCTGGATTGTAAAAATTGTGCGAGGTTCCTGGCCTCCCGGCGTCTCGATGGAAAGTGCAGTTCTGGATGCCGG